>JBGTCC010000591.1:0-2687 GCA_041749055.1 Thermodesulfobacteriota bacterium
ATCCTGGTGCAGTTTCTCGAGCTCGCTTATGATTTTGAGTCTGAAAAAAAATAGTTTGGCGCTGCTGCTCGCGGCCGGGTTGGGGCTTTTGTCCGCCTGTGTTTCCGGGCCGCGTTTTTATTTGCAGTATGGCGATGAATACCGCGAGCTCAATCTGGAAAAAATCCTCGCCGATAATCCGCTGGCGCCCGGGGACAATATCAAAGTCGCCAATCTCGGCCGCTCGGCGAGCGCCAGCCAGCACATTGTCCAGATCCGCCACCGTGAAATCTTGCACGCGCACAAAATTCACGACGCCACAGTGACGATGCTGCGCGGGCAAGGTTATCTGGTGTTGGCCGACAAGCGTATCGATCTGAAAGCCGGAGACGTCATTCACATCCCGCGCGGCGTCGCCCATCAGTATGTCAACGGCGCGAGCGAACCGACGGTGGTGTTGGCGGTGTACGCACCGGCCTTCGACGGCAAGGACACCCATCCGGTCGCGGTTCCCTAAACTGCGTAACGAGCGCAAGCCGATTCCGTGAAATTACCTATTATCCTGCTGCCGATGCTCGCCGCGGCGTTGCTTGCCGCGCCGTTTCTCGAACCGTGGTTATTCCCGCTCGCTTGGGTCGCCTTCGTGCCGCTGTTTTGGGCCATCGATCGCGCCGAGAGTTTACGGCGCGCGATCTTCTACGGCTGGCTGATGGGGCTCACGGCGCATTTGATCGGCTTCCATTGGCTTACCTACACGATCAGTGTCTTCGGCGGCTTGCCGTTCGCCGTCAGCTGCGTAGTTTTCGTGCTCTATGCCGCGCTACAAGGGATTCAGCTGGCGCTCTTTGCGCTGCTCGTGCGCAGCATCGGTTTCGGCCCGTTGCTGATATTTCCCGCGCTGTTTTGGGTGCCTCTCGAATTTCTCTTTCCGCTCTTGTTCCCGTGGTATATCGCCAACTCCCAGGTGTCGTTTCTCTGGGTGATCCAAACCGCCGACCTGGTCGGTCCCTATGGTACCGGTTTCATCGTCATGTGGTTTAGCGCGGCGCTCTATCGCGCGCTGTTCACGAGCGCGCCATTGAGCAAGAGAATCCTGCCGTTAGCCTACGCTTGTTTAGCGCTCGTCGTTGCCCTGGTTTACGGCTTCCAGCGTTTGCAGAGTGTCGGCGACGAAATGGCCAGCGCGGGCAAACTATCGGTGGGCGCGGTCCAGGGGAATGTCGACATCGACATGAAATGGAATCCAGTGCTGGCGCAAAAAAACCTCGACCAGCACCGTCAACTGACCAACGATCTCGATGCCGTGCCGCTGGTGGTATGGCCGGAGTCGGCGATCGAGGCGATCATTCAAGAGAAGGTGCAAGCGCTGCCGTTGGACATAATGCCGGCGTTCAAGTCGGACCGCGCCTACTTTATCTTCGGCGCGAAAAGTTTTCGCGGCAATCCGGGCCAAACCGGTGGCAAAGCCTTTAATACGGCTTTTTTTACCGACGCTAAGGGACGGATTCTTGCCCGTTATCATAAACAGGTACTCCTCGCTTTCGGCGAGTATCTGCCCTTCGCAAAATTGTTGTCGTGGATTCCGGCATTGCCCATGGCCGATGGTTTTACGCCAGGACCGGGTCCGGTGGTGTTTCATTTGCCGCGCGCGGTGCGGGCGGCGCCGCTGATCTGTTACGAAGATCTGTTGCCTGAGGTGGTGCGCCGCTTCGTCAGTGAAACCAGCGCCAATGTTCTGATCAATCTCACCAACGATGCCTGGTACGGCAGATCGGTGGGACCTTGGCAGCACCTGCGCCTGGCGCAATCGCGCGCCATCGAGACCCGGCGCAGCTTGCTGCGCGTCACCAACACGGGTGTTACTTCGTTGGTCAATGCCAAGGGCGAATTGGTTAAAACCCTGCCGATGTTTACTGCGACGATCATGCAGACCGAAGTGGATGTTCTAAATGAAACGACTTACTACGTTCGCTTCGGCGACTGGTTCGCCTGGGCGATGACGATCGCGACGTTTGCCTTGATTCTGTTGCAAGTGAAGCGTAGCTGGTTAAAAAAATGAGAGGGTTTCGAAGTTGTCGGTGCTGCGGCTAAGGATGGAAGAAATGCTTCACCACGAAGTGTTCATGAGCGTGCGCTCGCCTACAGAGCCTGAAAATGCCCATTTCCACAACATGCTCCCCACCTCGATTCGTCATTCCCGCGCAGGCGGGAATCTAGGTTTGTTCTGCGCCGAATCAGCCTGGATACCCGCTTTCGCGGGTATGACGGAAGCCTGCTGCCCAATTGTTGCGTAGATCATTCACGCGCGAATATTTTCGAAGAAGGATACGAAGATCACGAAGTTTGGAAAAAATATTTCCGAACCCTTCGTGTCCTTCGTATTGCTATCCAAAAACTAACCTCAACATGTTTGTCATAGCGTGCGGCTTTAATATTCCGGGAGTCGACGATTCTCGGATTCGGAAACTCCTCGCGCCAAGGCGCACAGACGCCAAGTGACAGCGAAGGCTGTCATCCCGAGCGCATGCGAGGTATCTAAGAAAGATTTCTCTCTTCGTTCGAAATGACACGTCCGACCTTTGCGAGCTTTCCGGCTTTGCGAGGGATATTCCGAATTCCGGTTGCGGCTGTTCGCCGACAGGCGAACCTCTTTTCTCCAGCGAAGTCTGGGGAAAAGCCTTGTTTAGCTGTCGTAAAAAACTCCCGCC
>JBGTCC010000592.1:0-5490 GCA_041749055.1 Thermodesulfobacteriota bacterium
CGACATCGGCTCGACCTCGATAAAGATGGTCGAAACCGCCATCGACAAGAATGGTTATCATGTTTTGAATCTGGGTGTTGTGCCGTTGCCAAGAAACGCGATCAAAAATAATATGATCGTCGAACCTGGGCCGATCGTCGACGCCATCAAGCGCCTGATTCAAGACAGTGGCGTGACGTCGAAACAGGTCATCTCCGCAGTGCCGGGTCGCGCCGTCATCATGAAAAAATTCCAGATGCCGAAACAAGAGTCGGCCGAGTTGGAAAATAACATTGAATTTGAAGCGCAGAATGTGATCCCGGAGAACATCGATAACGTCAATCTAGATTACCAGGTGTTAAGCCAATCGGAGGATGGCAACCAGATGGAGATCCTTCTGGTGGCCGTCAAAAAAGAAATCGTCAATAGCTACACCGATACGATCTCTGAAGCTGGCCTGACCCCTACTCTGATGGACGTCGATTATTTCGCGTTGGAAAACATGTTTGAAGCTAACTATGAAGCCGACGGCATTAAGGGCGTCACCGGTCTGATTCATATTGGCGCGGAGAATACCAGCATATCGCTTTTGCAGAATGGCGTATCGACATTTACCGGCGATCTATCCACCGGAGGCGGCTATTTTACCGACAGACTTTCACAGCATTTAAAACTATCGCGTGAACAAGCCGAGAGCTTCAAGATCACTGGAGTTTCGGAAAAGGCTGTGGATGTAGACCTTGAGTCCGCGTTACGTCCTATTTCGGAGGAGTTGGCCGAAGAGATTCGCCGGACGGTAAGTCTGTACGGTGCCGTGCCATCCGACGATAACGACGGGCTGAAGGCAATTTATCTGAGCGGTGGCGGGGCGCGGCTAACCGGCCTGCGCGCGATGCTGGAAGAGCGAATGAGCGTTCCGGTGAAGCTTAGTGAGCCGTTTAAGGTTTTCAATGTCGGCAGAAGGATTGATCGGAATTATCTGGCTGAGAATGCGCCGGTATATGCAGTTGCTACAGGGCTGTCGATCCGCAGGCCGGGAGACAAATGATCCGCGTCAATTTGCTTCCAGTAAAGGAATTGTTGGCAGCCATACGCCGGCGGCGCGAGCTGACCATTGGCGGGATCGTGCTCGGCTTCGCCGGTTTGATCATCGCGGCTTTATTCGCCCAACAGTACTATCAACTCATTTCACTCAATTCCGAGCTGGCGACTCTGCGTAGCGAAATCCAAGCACTCAATACCAAGGTGAAGCAGGTCGGCGACTTGCAGACTCGGATCAAAGAGTTCACCGCTAAACACAAGGTCATCACCGATCTCAACCGCAAAAAAGCCGGTCCGGTCGGTGTCATGCAAAGCTTATCCGATGCGACGCCGACGCGACTCTGGCTGACCGAGTTTAAAGAAATTGGCGGTCGGCTCAGCATGAACGGAATCGCTGCGGATAACCAAACCGTCGCGGACTTTCTCAAGGCGCTGGCAAAATATCCGTATTTCCGGGATGTCGAATTAGTGGAGACGGCTCAAAGTAGCCAAGACGCCGGTCCTTACAAGCGTTTCGCGATCAGAGCTTCGGTGTCGTATTTGCCACCTGCGGCCGCGGCGGCTACGCCTGGCGCTAAACCATCGACCAAACAGGAGCAACGCGGTTGAAGCAGCTACTCGACAAATTCCTCGAACAGTCGGTCGCCAGAAAAATCGGCATCTTGGCGGGGATTATCTGTTTGGCGTATGGCTTGTATATCAGCTTCGTTTACAGTCCGAATTCCGACTCGATTGCCAATCTAGTCGATAGCGTCCAAATCGCCCGCAATGAAAAGTTGGTCAAAGAAAAGAAAGCCGCCAATATGGCGCGGCTTGAGACGGAGCTTCGGGCGATGGAAGCGAAGCTCAAAGAAGCGGTAGCGCAGTTGCCCGATCGCAAGGAAATTCCCGACCTGTTGACCAATCTTTCTAACAAAGCGCGGGAGGCGGGCTTAGAAATCGTCCTGTTCCGTCCGCGCAATGAAACGTTCCAGGAGTTCTACGCGGAAGTCCCGGTGGACATCGTGGTGCGAGGCGGCTTCCATAATGCAGTGGGGTTTTTTGACGAAGTCGGCAAGCTAAATCGGATCGTCAATATTGACAACATCGATTTTCGCAATCCCAAGGTTGTCAGCGACCAGGTGACGATGGATATCTCCAACCTGGCGACCACCTATCGTTTTCTCGATGACGCCGAACGCAAGAAAGTCGCCGCCGATAAAGTCAAAACCAAGAAATAGATTGCCGCGTTGCCAACGATGAAAAAGACTCTTACCGCCGCATTGATTTTGTTAGCTGGTAGTCCAGTGTTAGCACAATCACATGTTCCGGCAACGGCCTCTAAAGCGCTAGCGGCGGCCAAGACGGCTGCGTCCACCCAACCCGTAAGTAAAGCGGAGAAGGCGGAGAAGCCGACCGCAGTTGCGCCGCAAACCGATACCCCACCCGCGGCTTCAGAGACCAAAGCCGACACACCGGAGGGACTACGACTGGCGCCGGGGCGGCGTGATCCGTTTCGTCCGATTACCTTGAATGTGCGTGCGGCTAGTACACGCCGCCGGGAGAATTTGTCACCCCTCGAACGCTTCGAAATCGGCCAGCTCAAACTCGTCGGCGTGGTTTGGAACGTTAAAGAGCCGACGGCCTTGGTCGAAGATAGCTCGGGGCTCGGTTACATGGTCAAAGTCGGCACGCCGATCGGTTCTAACGATGGCAAGGTAAGAGAGGTTAGACGGGATAACCTAATCATCGAAGAGTTTTTCGTCGACTTATACGGCGCGAAAAAGAGACGCGAAGTCAGCATGAGGCTGGCGGTGGAGCAGTAGGATGAATGGAATCGACGCATATCATTGGCAAAAATCCGCAGGATCGCCTAGAAGCCTGTGCTCGTCGCCGTCACGCTATCTGCCGTTCTTGGTACTCGCCGTCCTGGTAGCGATTTATGGCAGCGCCTGCTCGACAACCACCTCGATGGAGCCTAAATCAAGCCCGACGGCTAAACCGTCGGCGCCGGTAACGCCGCCGTCGTCGTCCACCCGCGCGGACGCGGATCAGCTCCAGATTCAAGACTTTTCCGTTCGCGAGCAATCTGGGCAGACGATTTTTCTATTAAAACTGTCCAAGCCGTTTTCGCAGTATCGGCACTTTCCACTGCTCCAGCCGGCAAGAATCGTGCTCGATATTAGCGGCGAAGCCAGAATCCCAGCGGATATTGAAACTCTCCGTGTCGGCACCAGATTGGTCGGCACCGTGCGGTTCAGTGCCGCACAAGGCTCCTTGAGACTCACCGCGGATCTGGTTCCGAGCATGCCGCCGCTCTATACGGTGACGCCGGAAAACGACGGTCTGCGCATCGTTATCGGCAACGACGATCAAAAAATTCCCGGCACACACGAGCGTACGCTGGTGCTCGGCGGCAAGCGCATGGATAACGTGATCGGTCAAGCGCGGCTGGCGTTGGGCGACAGCCTAGGTTCCGTCTCAACAAGCGCTGTAAACATTGCTGACGAGAAAAAGTTTACCGGGCAAAAGCTGTCTTTCGATTTCAAGGACGCCGATATCAAAAACATCTTTCGCCTGCTGGCTGAAATCAGCGGCCTCAATCTCGTCGTCACGGCCGACGTCAACCGTAAGGTGACCCTGCGCCTGGTCGAGGTTCCCTGGGATCAAGCGCTCGATCTACTGATCAATACCAACGGCCTTGGCAAGGAGCAGATCGGCAACGTCGTGCGCATTTCGACCGCGGGCACCCTCAAAACCGAGCGCGATGCAGTGGCGGCGGCACGCAAGTCGGAAGAGAACCTCGAAGGACTACAGACCGTGTACTTCAATGTGAACTACGCCAAGGTGAAGGATCTTGAAGCGAAAGTTAAAACGGTTTTGAGCAAGCGTCCGGACGCCGCGTTGGTCGTGGATGAGCGTAGTAATTCAATGATGATCCGCGATGTGAGGAAGGCGATTGAGGACGCGAGCACGCTGGTCGCCAAGCTCGATGCGCGCACGCCGCAAATCTTGATCGAGTCGAATCTCATCGAAACTACGCCGAGTTTTGCCAGAGCGCTCGGGCTCAATCTCAAGTTTGGTAGTACTAGCGGAGCAATTTTCAATAGTGTGGCAGGGGCCGCCGGGCCCTTCTCGGGCAGTTTGGGCGGCACGGTTTCTGTCATTCAAAACGCTGTCGGGGCATTTCGTAATTTAGACTTGCAATTACAGGCCGCTGAGAGCGAAGGCAATCTTCGCATCATCTCTCGGCCATCGGTCGTGACACTGAATAACATCGCGTCGACGATCCGCAGCGAACGCATATTGCGCATTCCCTTGCCGAGCTCCACGAACATTGCCACCGGCTCCGGCTCCTCGGCGGCCGGTTCGGCGGTGGCCACCGAGAGAATTCCCGTCGGAATAATTCTGACCGTGACACCGCAAGTTTCGAGCGACGGCTATGTCTTGATGAACATCAACGTCAAATCTAGTTCCATCGCCAGTAATCCAACCGGCGGACAGGGCGTGATTCCTTTTGACGAACTCAATCGCGAAGCTATCGCCAACGTGCTGGTCAAAGACGGTGAAACCATCGTGCTTGGCGGAATTCTCAAAGATACAGCGTCGGATGCCCAAAGCGGCATACCTTATTTAAAGGATATACCAGTCCTGGGATGGTTATTCAGAAACTATAGGGTGCAAAAGGATTTTGAAGAATTGATGGTTTTCATTACCCCGAGAATCACCGACGCCGGCGCGTCGAATCTTCAGTCTGCGGAACAGATCTGGCGCGACCAAATGAGCAAGACCTACGGTGACCAGCCTTTTCCACCGCGCGTCGGTCCGTAGATCAAATAGCGTCAGCTTCGTGGCTGGGATTGACCGCGATTTGCCCCGCCTGATCACGTACATTCATCAACTCGCCCTGTGTGCTTCCGGCATGATTTTTCGCTGAAAGTTGGCTGCGACCCACACTGACCGCAGCCCGTCGCATTTCACAAATCTCAAGATTTGCGGAGTTTTCAATCCCATTTTCGTCAAGTTTCGGCACTCTGACAAAAATTGTCAGCGCGTGAATAGACTTGGTCTAGCGTCGGGATCACTCCGCCTACCCTAGACTGCGTAAACTCCCCGTGATGATCTTCAAAGTGCGATGCAGCTTGCTTGGCATGCTATTAGCTCATTCGCTTCAGCGAGAAACCAATGATTTATCAGCGACGCTCGCAGCGATTTTTTATGAAAACCAGGCTGAAATTTTCGCGCGATGCGACGAATTCTCGCGGCTTTACGCTAATCGAGCTGATGGCAACCCTGGGCGTAGGCGGGCTGTTAATGGTCATCGCGATCCCCGCTTTTAGAAATACTTTGCCTGGGCTTCGGCTTAACGACGCGGCGCGTCAGGTTGCGACGGAACTGCAGCAGGTGCGCATGAAAGCGATAGCCCAAAGCGTCCCCCATCAGGTCAATTTCGGGACTACGAGTTACATAGTCCAGCGCTGCAACGGTGCT
>JBGTCC010000593.1:0-7691 GCA_041749055.1 Thermodesulfobacteriota bacterium
AGCAAAATCGAAGACACCGTGATGCGTCGGGCCATCGGCGCCGACCAAGCCGCCGCGGTCGAGAGCCAGCACGACATGAAGATTTTGCAAGCAAACATCGTGGAGAATTTCGTCGTAACCCCGTTGCAGAAAAGTCGAATAGATTGCCACCACCGGCACGTAACCCTCGGTGGCCATGCCGCCAGCGAACGTGACAGCATGCTGCTCGGCGATACCGACATCGTAGGTGCGCTCGGGCAACTCGCGCTGCAACTTATCGATGCCGGTGCCGCTGCCCATGGCCGCGGTGATGCCGACGATCTTGGGATTTTCCTTGGCCAGGCGAACCAGTGCTTGACCGAAAATCTCGGTGTAGGTCGGCACTGGGCTTTTGTCTTTTTTCGCCTTGCCGGTGAGCACGTGAAACGGCGTGACACTGTGAAACTTGATCGGGTTCTGTTCCGCCAGAGCGAAGCCCTTGCCCTTTTTAGTCAAGACATGCACCAAGGTCGGCCCCTCGACCTTTTTGATATTTTCCAAAGTCGCGATCATTGCGCCGATATCATGACCGTCGATGGGGCCGACATACTGGAAGCCCAGACTCTCGAAGAGAAATCCCGGCGTGACCAGACTTAAAAAAGAATCTCGAATCTTGCGCGCCGCGTATTTGATTTGCTCGCCGCTGGGCAAACTCTTGAGCAAGGCCGAGAGGTTTTTTTGCAACCGAACCCCGAGATCGGTGGTGAACTGCCGGCTCAAAAACGACGACACCGCGCCGACGCGCGGATCGATAAAGTGCTCGTTGTCGTTGAGAATGACGATCAAGTTCCGGTCCAGATGGCCGGCCGAGTTGAGCCCTTCGTAGGTCAATCCCGCACTCAAACCGCCATCGCTGATGACTGCCACTACTTTGCGCTTGCCGTGGGCCAGCGCGTTCGCCTCGACCATACCGAGCGCCGCGGAGATCGATGTGCCGGCATGACCGGCGCCAAAGGTGTCGTATTCGCTCTCGTCGCGGGAGAGAAAGCCGCTCAGACCGCCCAACTGGCGGATCGTCGCGAGACGATTGCGCCGGCCGCAGATGAGTTTATGAGCGTAGGTCTGGTGGCCGGTGTCCCAAACGATGCGGTCTTCCGGCGTATTAAAAACGTAATGCAGCGCCAGGGTCAACTCCACCGCGCCCAAAGTTGAAGCGAAGTGGCCGCCGACTTCCGACACCACCGAGATCACTTCTTCGCGAATCTCCTGGGCCAACTGGGGCAACTCGTCGATGGTGAGTTTGCGCATGTCGCGCGGATATTCGATACCGTCTAGCAATCGCGCCATATTAGGATGACATCTCCTTGGTCGGAAGTTCTCCGTTCATGTTCAATGCCCGAGCGGCAACCTGCCGGGTAATCGCGCGCAACGGCTCGGCGCTCGCGCCAAGGGGCGCAAGCTCACGTAAACACTGCTGGCGCAATTCCTTGAGTCGTTCCTGCGCCGCGCCGATGCCGATCACCGACGGAAAGGTCGCTTTGTTCCATTCGCTGCGTCCCGACTCGGCACGCTCGCCAGGCGCGCTCTCACCCAAGATATCGAGGATGTCATCAGCGATTTGAAAAGCCAAGCCGAGATACTCGCCGAAGCGCGCGATGCGCTTTAGCTCCGCCGGCTTGGCGCCCGCCACCTGCGCGCCCAAGCACAGCGAAGCACGGATCAACGCGCCGGTTTTGCGCACATGAATATATTCGACCACGCCGATATCGACGTCACGCCGCTCCGCCTCCAGATCGAAGGCTTGGCCGCCAACCAGGCCGGCGATGCCTACGGCGTGAGAAAGCTCATGGATCAACTTGAGAACCAACTCGGCGGGCAGACACTTTAACACCTCGGGCGACGACATCACATGAAAAGCTTCGGTGAGCAGGCCATCGCCGGCGAGCAGCGCGATGCCTTCGCCAAAAACTTTGTGGTTGGTCGGTGCGCCGCGGCGCAGATCGTCGTCATCGAGGGCCGGTAGATCGTCATGAATGAGCGAATAGCTGTGAATCATCTCGACGGCGCAGGCGAACGGCAACAGCGCCTTGCGCCTTCCCTCGAAAATTTCCCCGGCAGCCAGCACCAGGATCGGCCGGATGCGCTTGCCGCCGGGGAAAAGCCCATAATGCATCGCTTTCCAGATGGTGCCGGTGTGCTCGGCGTAGCGCTTCAGGTAACCGCCAAGCGCGCGGTCCACCGCCGCGGTGCGGGAACGCACATAGGACTCCAGATCGAAGTTCGCGGCGCTGTGGTTTGCCTCTACGGCTTGGCCTGTTTCACTCATGAGAAAGTCGCTTTAACCACCGAGACTGGGAGCAATTTAGCATCGACCGGCGCAAGTCTTCAAATCAAGCTGTGCAGTATTTGCCGAGATCGAGCTTAAAGTTTTTGCAAATGAGCATTTTTGGCCGAAAATCCGACTCGATCGTTGGCAGACAAAGATACTCCACAGGCGAACAAGCCGACTAACAAGCCGCCTACTCCGGCCGCCACCGCGATCCAGTACTGATTGAGGATGCAAAATCCCAGGGGCAGTGCGAAGTTGACTCCATAGACCCACAAGGCGAAACGCAGCGAAGTTTGCGGTCGCGCCACCAGCTGGTTGAGCACGATAAACAGGACCAATCCAGTCACACCCCAACCGAAAAGATTCATCCACGGCATACCATAGTAACTCCCCGCTTCCCCCCAGACCCAATAACTGGTTACCTTGCTCATCGCCGGGTCGAGCAGCAGATCCCAGGAAACCAACAAGACCGTAGCGAGCAGTATCGCTACGATACCCGAACGGTGCTGGCGGGCGATCGTCCAGCAAGCCCAACTCATGGTGAACCAACTGAGCGGAATCAACAGCGGCACGAGCTCGAACCACTTGGGACCGAGCAGGCTTGTATAGGAGTAAGGCCCGAACGGCACGCCCCAGCCGGTGCCCATGAGCTCGCTCGCCAAGCTAACCACATAGACGGCGACCAAAGAGTAAAGCGCCGCGAGGCGATTTTTGAGCAAGGCGTCGGCCACCACCGCGAGTCCGCCGAAAAGCATGTTACCGACGGCAAAGCCGTGAAACGCCCAGGTAAAAAAGCGCGCTTGAGGATCGACCTGCATCAACAGATCGGGACGCGAAGTAAAAATACCGTAGCCCAACAAGCTCGCGACCACGATCAGCGCCTGTAAAACTAAAAAGCCCCATGCTACGAATTGCATCGTCGTGCCTCCCTCTGAAGTCGAAAACTCATCAATCACAAGCAGCGGGCCGCAGACACACGGCGCTGACCAACGAATCCAAGAGCCGCTGCCGCCGGCTCAATAGCGCGATCGCCAACGACAGCAATCTCGGTCGGTAGACGACGTTACGAATCAGAGAATTGAGGCGAAGCCGGGCGCCGAACTCCGCCCGACAAGCGCGATCGTAGGCAGCGAGCCGCAGCGAACTCACATCCCTTTCGCCGAATGCCGCAGCGATGGTCGTCGCGGCGAGCTGACCGCTTCTTAGTGCCAAGTAAATTCCTTCACCCGTGAGCGGCTCGGTTACGCGAGCGGCGTCCCCCACCAGGAGAAAACCATCGCCGCAACAACGGCGCGCAGGAAAATAAACCGGCCAGGCCGAGCGGAGATTGCTCTTCGGTTCACTGGCGCTCAGAAGCTCATCGAGAAGCGGATTACGGCGAAGAAAGTGCTCGCGCAGGGTTTCGAAGGAAATCGATCCTCCGAGCAACGATCGACCGACGGTAAAGCAAAGATTAACCGTATCCTCGTCGACTCGCACCAAACCGGCGTAGCCGCCGGCGAATTGATGAATTTCGACACTGCCGCGCACGCCTGGGACATTTTGCAGTTGGATTTCGAATCCCACCGCCGCCGAGCGCTTTGGCGACTCCGAAGCCACGCCGAGTTGCCGCGCGACCCAGGAGTTTCTCCCGTCCGCGCCGACAAGCAGTTTGGGCCGAACAGAAACTGGATCGCCGCCTCGATTCATGTCCAAACGCCAGCCCCGTGAGTCATTCTCAAGCGCTGTCAGTTTAACACCTTCGGAGACGCTCACACCGGCGCGCTTCGCCCGCTCCAAGAGCACATCATCCAAGTGAAACCGTCTAAGCCCAAGTCCAAATTGACGTTCGCCTTGCCCAGGGAACGCACCGATCGCTTCCGTTCCATCCGCCACGGTCATGCGAAACCTCGAGACCCTGGTATGCGGCAGGGAGAGCAAATCTTCGGCGACATGCAATTTTTGCAGGACCGGCCAATTAATTGGGTTCAAGAAATCGCCGCACAATTTATCGCGCGGAAACACCGCGCGGTCGATCAGGGCGACCTGAAAGCCGCGTTGCGCCAGGGTGATGGCGGTGGAGCAACCCGCGGGTCCGGCGCCGACAACGGCGACGTCACATTCTTTCATCGACGGCCTCCCAGCCGCAGCACTGCAGCCATGCGAAAGGGAAACACCGAAAACATTTCCACCGGTCCAACGTCGGCTCGGTGCAATAATTCACGCCATTCCTTGAACGTGAACGCGCGCCGCACGGACAGTGGCGCATCGGTTAGTGTCATGATGTTGCGCGTCGTGAGCCGGGTCAGCCAACGGATGCCATGGTAGGCGAAAGGATGTCGCACCAGATCGCTGATGATGACACCGCGGCGGGCAAGTTTGGCCCATTGCTTTATCAGATCGATTATTTTCGCCTCGGAGAAATGATGGAGAAACTGCGAGGCGACAACAAAATCGAACGAGCCGGGCGAAAACGGCGGCGCGGCGGCGTCGCCTTGAATAATCTCGAGACCAGCGTGCTGCTGGGTTCGATGGGCGGCAATGCGCGCGGTGACCGGGTCCGCTTCCAGGCCGATAATCTTCGCGGCAATATTGCGCCGCCTTGCCCTGGCATAAATCGCCGCCGGGATATCGGCGCTCCCTGTGCCCACATCGAGGATCTGCAGATGCTTGAGCGGCTCGCGCCCGAGCACCCGCCACAGTGCCAGCGTAACGCTGCGCGAACCACTCAGGTATCTGTTGAGCAGGCGCAAATTACCCAGATCATCCGCCAGGAGCACCGGGCTATTGCCGGCAAGATCCATCATCTCTTTTTCGTAACTTCGCTTCACACCATCGCTCCACGCTCGATGACTAAGGCGGAGTTCTTCGAACCGAAACCAATGCAATTACAGAGCGCGATTTCGGTGTCTTGGGCGATGCTCTGATTGGGAATGTAATTGAGATCACACTCCGGATCGGACTCATCCAGATTAATCGTCGGCGGCAAAAAGCCGCCATTCATACCACAGATCGCAGCGATGACGCCCGCCGCGCCCGATGCCCCTTGAGGATGGCCGATCATCGATTTGACCGAACTCATCGGCAGGTCACGGGCACCTTTGCCGAAACATAACTTAGTCGCGCGGGTTTCAGTCTTATCGTTCAACACGGTTGCGGTGCCGTGCAGCGCAACGTAACCGACTTCGTCTTTCGCCAGTCGCGCATCTGCGATCGCCATGCTCATCGCCCGCGCCGGCTCCTCGCCGCTTGGCTCGAGACGGACGCGGTGATATGCGTCGCAGGTCGAGGCATAACCGCGCACCTCGGCATAAATCGTTGCACCGCGCTCCAAGGCCAAATCGCGCTCCTCGAGTATCAAGATCCACGCGCCCTCGCCGAGAACAAAGCCGTCCCGACTCCTTTCAAAGGGCCGCGAGGCGCGCGCCGGTTCGTCGTTGTGCGAAGTCGACACGGCTTGCATGACGCAGAACCCCTGCATGATCGCCGGCGTAATCGTCGCGTCGGCGCCGCCGGTGACAAAATGATCGGCCATTCCGAAACGAATGAGATTAAAGGCGTAGCCCAGTGCGTCCGTAGAACTGGTGCAGCCAGTGGAAATTACGTGGCTCGGGCCATGAAAACCGAAATGGATCGACAGCTCGCTCGAAAGCGAGCCGATGGTCGAGCTCGAAACGTTATAGGCGCTGATTTTACGCAACTGATCGCGGTAATAAAGGCGATACTGTTCTTCGACGAAATCGGCTGTGCCGCCGCCGCTGCCGAGGATCACGCCCCAAGACTGTTTTTCCTCCAAGCTCATGCCTGCCGGACCAACTCGGGCGCGGCGTAGCGCTTCCTGGGCGGCGGCGACCGCCAGATGCACCGCGCGACCGGTGCGTTTGATATCTTTGGCGGACAGGAAACTCGCCGCCTCGACGTTCCGAACCTCGCCGGCGACGCGGCAAGAAAGCGCGCCAGCATCGAAGCAGGAAATCGTATCGATACCGCTGCTGCCTAGCCGCAGAGACTCTTGATAGGCATCGGCACCGATACCGTTCGGGCTCACGACACCGACCCCGGTGACGACCACCCGCCGGCGTTTTGACTCAACTTCGTGACGGGTCATTGAATTCGGCCACATCCGTCCGCTTGCCGGCATATCGTATCAAGCTTGATCTCATTGAACATTGGAATACTTCCAGATGGTTCTCAACGCGCCAGCCGACCAAGGTTGAAACAGCCGCGCAGGCGCCGAGCGAACTAGACTAAAGACGCCACGCAGCACCACCCAAATCTTACGCGCTCCGGTAACATAGGTCCGTTGATCCCAAGCTCGCGAACCGCGTTTAACCAGCAGCGCGCCGATTTCGGAATAAACATGGCGCGCGGCAGACACAGCACAGGCTGAACGAAACGACAAATGCCACAACCCGGCATCGCCCGATCGATAGTAGCGGTCCGCTTCGTTGAGCAACCGCAGCGTCAGCCCTGCTAACTTGTCACGATTTTCCGGCGCGCTGATTTGCTCATAAGGTATTTTCGCTTCATCGAGCCAGGCCAGCGGCAAATAAATTCGCCCCATTCCGGCATCTTCGGTGATGTCGCGGGCAATATTGGTGAGCTGCATGGCGATACCCAAGTCGGCGGCGTTTTTGAGCGCGCTTTCCTCGCGCAGTCCCATCACATGCGACATCATTAAACCAACGGTACCGGCAACCCGGTAACAATAGAGCAAGAGCTCGCGCAAAGTCCGGTATCGAGTCCCGTGCACATCCATCGCCATGCCTTCGATCAATTCGAGCGCGTAGTGCGCCGGTATGCCGTAGCGGTGCACGATATGTTGCAGGGCGACAAACACCGGTTCTTGCTGCGGCGCAAACGAGAAAGCCGAAGCGGTTTTATCTTTAAGCGCTTTGAGCCTGGCTTCCAACTCAACCCGATCATCCGCTTTGCCGGCATCATCGACTTGATCGTCGCAGTAGCGGCACCAGCCGTAAAGAAACACCGCGGCATCGCGGGTCTGGGAATCGAAGAGTTTGGCGGCCAACGAGAAGCTTTTCGAGCCCTTGGTGATGATTTCGCGGCAGTCGTTAAGCGCCGCGCGCACTTCGGAGGTTAACGCATCAGGCATAGGATATTTCCTTCGCTTGTATAGCTGCACTTGCCAACAGCGATTTCATATCGTCGAGAATCAAATGGGCCGTCGCTTTGCCAGAATTGACCACGCCGGGAATGCCGGCGCCGGGATGCGTGCCGGCGCCGACAAAATAAAGGCCGCGAATATTTCGGTCGCGGTTGTGGACGCGAAAATAGGCGCTCTGCATGAGGCGCGGCTCCAATGAAAATGACGAGCCATGAAGGGCGTTGAGATCGCTGGCAAAATCGGCCGGCGAAAAAAATCTCTGCGAGACAATCGAGGCCGTGAGACCGGGCATATAGCGCT
>JBGTCC010000594.1:0-7770 GCA_041749055.1 Thermodesulfobacteriota bacterium
ATCACACCCGAGCTCAAAGAGTACGAAGCCAAGGTGCTCAACTCGGAAAGCCTCATGGAGCAACTTGAGGCTAATTTATTGACCCAGGTGCGCGAGCGGGCGGCGCTGCACTACGCCGCGCTCAAGGCGATGAGCAATGGCTTGGCGATCCTGGACGTGCTGGTGGCCTTGGCCGATGTCGCTGAAGCGCAGCGCTTTGTGCGTCCACGCGTCGATGGCAGCACGGTTTTGTATATCCGCGAGGGGCGCCATCCGGTCGTCGAGAGCGCCGTCGGCCGCGGCGCCTTTGTGCCCAACGATTGTAAGATCGACGCGGAGTCCGAGCAGATCATATTGCTCACCGGACCCAATATGGCCGGTAAGTCGACCTACATGCGCCAAAACGCGCTGATCGTTATCCTCGCCCAGATGGGCGGCTTTGTCCCGGCGGCCGAAGCGCGGATCGGTATCGTCGACCGGATCTTCACGCGCATCGGCGCGGCCGATTCGCTCTCCCGCGGCGAGTCGACCTTCATGGTCGAGATGAAAGAGACGGCGAATATCTTGCACCATGCGACCCGGCGCAGTTTGATTCTGCTCGACGAAGTAGGCCGGGGCACCAGTACCTTCGATGGGATCTCCATCGCCTGGGCGGTGGCCGAGTCGTTGCACGATTGCCGCGAGCGGCCGCGCACGTTGTTCGCGACCCACTATCATGAGCTCACCGAATTGGCGCTCGCCCATGAGCGCATCAAGAATTTTAACTTTGCGGTCAAGGAATGGCGCGGGGAAATTATTTTTCTGCGTAATCTGGTCGCCGGCGCGGCGAGCCATAGCTACGGCATTCATGTGGCGCGTTTAGCGGGTATGCCGACGCCGGTGATCGAGAGGGCTAAGGCGATTTTAGCGCAGTTGGAGGATAGCCAATCCGTGGCGCCAAGCTCCGTGGTCAAGCGCCGCGGTGAGGGAGCCGCCGAGGTTCCCGTGCAAATGGCTCTGTTCAGCGCCGCCGATAATCGGCTGCGCCAGCGCTTGACCCAACTCGATGTCGGTAACCTGACACCGATCCAAGCGCTGAACGTCCTCCACGAGTTGAGCGAACAAGCCAAGAAGTGACGGGTGGAAGTTACACGTGATTGACGGGGTGGCTATGAAGCAAGGGCTTAGTCCGGTTAGATTGTTAGGCTTAGTTGGATTGGCGGCACTATGCCTCTGGTCTGAGAGCAAGCTTTCGGCACAAGTTCGCAGCGCGCCGGCGTTGCGCGATCCGCTACCGACCTATGCGCCATGGACCTCGCCCAGGCCCGGTGAAAGTGAACCGCCGACAGCGCGGACGCCGCCCCGCGCAGTCGAGGAAGACAAAAAACCCCTGGTTGCCGCGCCGGCTCCAAGCACGGCGCCGACCCCTGCCTCGGATAAAGTTCAAGTCACCGGCTTGCGTTTCTTAACGTCGAAAAACTTCACCCGCGTCATGATGGAGCTATCGCAAGATGCCAAATTCGAAGTGCACCGGCTCAAGGAGGATCCTGCCAAGGGCATACCGCCGCGCATCTATGTCGATATCAGCGGCGCCCGCTTGGCGATGAACTCAAAGGAGCCGGTGCCGGTGGACGATGGGCTGTTGCGTCAGGTGCGCGTCGGCCAATACAGTGCCGAAGTTGTGCGCGTCGTCTTGGATTTGACCAGTCTGCGCGATCACAACGTGTTCATACTGCCCGACCCGCATCGTTTGGTGATCGATTTACAGGGGCAGCAAACGCCGGAGAGTCTAGCGGATAAGGCGGAGGCGGCCAAGGTGGGAAACACTCCCCGTCCCAGTGCTCGGCTCAATAACAAGAAGGCGGTGGGTAATGCTACCGGCATCCGCAAGATCGTGATCGATCCGGGCCATGGCGGGAAAGATCCCGGTGCCATCGGCGTCGGTGGTATTATGGAAAAAGACTTGGTGTTGAGCATCGCCAAGAAGCTCGCTGTTAAGCTCAAGAATGAAATGGGCGTCCAGGTGGTCTTGACCCGCAATGACGACCGCTTCGTCGCTCTGGAGGATCGCACCTATCGGGCCAACGCCGAGGATGCCGATCTGTTTATTTCGCTGCATACGAACGCTAGTGCCAATGGCGAAGCGGGCGGCGTCGAGACCTATTATCTCAACAACACCAACGATGAGGCGGCGCTGCGGTTGGCGGCGCGAGAGAACGGCAGCGCGCGCAAGCCCATCTCCGATTTGCAATTTATCCTGAGCGACATGACCCAGAACATGAAGCTCGAGGATTCGATCACGCTGGCGCACCGCTTGCAGCAGTCGGTAGTCGGCGGCATGACCAAAGCGGTCGGCGAGGTGCGCGACCTTGGCGTCAAGAAGGCGCTATTTTATGTCCTGGTCGGCGCGCGCATGCCGAGCGTCTTGGTGGAGATGTTTTTCGTCACCCATCGCGTCGAAGGACCGGCGATGAGCCGTGAGGCCAATCAAGATGCCTTGGTCAACTCGCTGTTCGAAGGTATTCAGAAATATGATCAGTCGATCGTGATCACCAAAACGCTATAATATCGATTATGGACGCAGTCGCTATTTCATTAGCCTTGCTTCAAGACAGTCAGGTCGAAGTCAACCTCAAAGCGCTGGGCCGGAGCTATCTGGAGCGTGGCCGGCGCATTTTGTTCGAGCGCCATCGCCAGGGCGCCGGCGGCATGGAGGTCGCGGCGGCCTACTCGACGGTGATGGATCATATCATTCGCTATTTGTTTAGCTCTCTGGGCGCTGAACTCCTGCCGCGCTTTCGCGGCCAGGGGGCAGGGCTGGCTTTGATCGCTCAAGGGGGTTATGGCCGGGGCGAACTCAGTCCTTATTCCGATATCGATTTGATATTTTTGCACAATGGCCGGGTTAATCCGTTTTCCCAGGCTCTCAACGAGCGACTGTTACACACGTTGTGGGATTTAGGTTTGGATGTCGGGCCCGCGACACGCAGTATTTCCGATTGCGTACGCTTGGGCGAATCGGACATGAAGATCCGCACGGCATTGCTTGACGCGCGCTTTCTCTGTGGCGACTTCCTGCTGTTTGGCGAATTTAGCAAGACTCTCGACAACAAATTGCTCAAGAAGGGAATCGGCCGATTTGTTCGTGAGAAGCTCGATGAAACCATTGTCCGTCACAAAACCTACGGCGGATCGGTTTATTTGCTTGAACCCGAGGTCAAAGAGGGTTTGGGTGGATTACGCGATGTCCAGACCGCCCGCTGGATCGCCCGCGCACAACTGAAGGCCAAGGATTTAGACGGCCTGGTAAGTCACGGCGTGATCAGCGCAACCGACGTGGTCAGTCTCAAGGAGTCGCAGGATTTTCTTCTGCGCGTGCGTAATGAAATGCACTTTGCCACCGGCAAGCATCAGGACCAGTTGACCTTCGAACAGCAAGAAAATGTCAGCGAGGCGTTGGGATTTCAGAGCGAGGGAACGCTGCGCGGCGTCGAAGTGTTTATGCGCGCGTACTACTTGCACGCCATGCAGATTAGCCGGATTTCGGATCTTATCGTGCACCGGATCACCGACTGCGACAAGCCGCGCTTTACCGACAAGTTGGCCTTCGGCCGTACGCTGCGCGAAGGCGTGCGCATCACCAAAGGTCACCTCACCGTGACCAAACCGGAGGTGCTCAAAGACGATCCGAGTAATTTGATCCGCCTGTTCGACGATGGGCAAAAGTATCGCTGCCGCTTGAGCCATGAGAGCCGCGAACTCCTGCGCAGCCAAGCCGGCCTGATCGACGAAGAGTTTCGCCGTTCGGTGGCCGCCAACCAGCCATTTTTCTCGATTCTCAAATGGAAAGATTCCGTCTATGAAACGCTCCTGGAAATGCATCGGTCTGGGGTGCTCGGCGCGTTCATCCCGGAGTTCGGCCGCTTGCTGTGCATGGTGTTGCACGATGCCTATCACACCTACACGGTGGATGAGCATTCTCTCATGCTGATTCAAGAGATCGAAAGGTTGCGCGCCGGCAACTACGAAACGCCCTTGCCGCTGCTCACCCAGGTCGCGCGGGAGGCGGAGAAGGTCGAGCTGCTCTACCTGGGTATGATGTTTCATGACATCGGCAAGGGCTTCGGTGGCGGTCACTCGGAAGTCGGCGCCAATATGGTGCGCCCGATCGCCCGGCGCATGGGGCTCAACGCCGATGATGGCGCATTGGTGGAGTTTCTCGTGCGCCACCATTTGCTCATGACCCACACCGCCTTTCGGCGCGACCTCGAGGACGAGAAAACCATTTTTGAGTTCGCCAAAACCATGGGTAGCGTGAACAACTTGAAGATGCTCTATCTCCTGACCTTCGCCGATGTCAAAGCGGTGGGGCCGGATGTTTGGAATCCTTGGAAGGCTTCGCTACTGGGCGAGCTCTATGTCAAGACATTGAACCTTCTCGAGGAAGCCGAGAAGGGCGCGTTGCCGCGCGAAGATGTGCGCGCGGTGCTACGGCGCATCCAAGGCCGCGTCCGGCGCCAATTGCTCGGGTTGCCGCAACCCGAGGCCAAGGTCGATGATTTTATCGACGCCATGCCCGACCGGTATTTTCTCTCCACCTCCGAGACGGAGATCCCCAAGCACTTTGCTTTGATGGATAAGTTTCGCGGCAAAGGCGCGCTCTCCTATGTCGAACATTTCCCCGAACGTAATTGTAGCTCGGTGGCGATCTGCACCCAGGATCGGCCCGGTCTGTTCGCTTCCATCACCGGCGTGTTGACCTCGCTTAGCCTCGATATTCTCAACGCGCGGATTTTTACCGCCAGCGATGGACGCATCCTCGATGTCTTTCGCATCTCCCATCGGGGCCGGCCCGAACTGGTCATGGCCGATGCGAAATGGGTAAAGTTCAAATCGGTCTTGGACAATGTGTTGGAAGGCAAAAGCGATGTCGTCCGCCTGGTCGAAGCGGCCAAACCTTCGCTTTATCTGCTCAAGCGCGCGCCCAAGGTATCCACGGTTATCAATATCGACAACCGCGCATCGGATGACTTCTCTATCGTCGAGATTTTTACCGATGACCGGATCGGCGTGTTGTTTACCATCGCTCATAACTTGCATCAGTTGGGACTGTCGATCCATGTCGCCAAGATCTCGACCAATGTCGATCAGGTGGCCGATGTCTTTTACGTCACCGAGAGCTCCGGCGAGAAAATCGCCGGGGCCGGCAGGGTCGAGGAAGTCAGAAAGTATCTTTTCCAAAGTCTGGCGCCAGAGAATGTTACCAACGAAAGACCAGCTGAGTCCGTTCATTGACTCGTTCCTCTCGATGCTCGCCGTCGAGAAGGGGCTGGCGAAGAATACCCTCGACGCTTACAGCCGCGATCTCGCCGGTCTGTCGGGCTTTCTTATCGAGCAAAAGGTTTGCGACTGGCGCGAGCTGGACACCAACCATATTCGCGCCTACGTCGGCGCGCTGCGCGCCAAGGGATTGAGTCCAAAGAGCGTCGCCCGTCACGTCGTCACGTTGCGCCGGCTGTTGCGCTTCCTCCAAACCGAAAACCTGCTCAAAGAAAATCCCATGCCGGCGCTCTTGCCGACGCCGGGACAGAGAAAGCTGCCTCAGACGCTCTCGGCGGCGGACATTCAAAGCTTGCTCAACCAGCCGGACGCCGACGCACCGCTGGGCGCTCGCGACCAGGCGATGTTCGAGTTGCTCTACGCCACCGGCCTACGGGTGTCGGAGTTGGTGCTATTGCAGACGCACCAGGTCAATTTCCAAGGCAACTACGTCATCGTCAAAGGCAAGGGAGCGAAAGTGCGCGCCGTGCCCTTCGGCAATTACGCGCGCGAAAAGTTGAACTCCTTCATGACCGATGCGCGGCGGCGATTGCTCAAGGGGAAATCGAGTCCGTTTGTCTTCACCAACCGTTCCGGCAAGCCGCTCAGCCGCCAAGGCTTCTGGAAGCTGATCCGGCGCTACGCCCTGATCGCCGGCATTGATAAGCGAGTCACGCCGCACACCCTGCGCCACTGCTTCGCTACCCATCTACTGGAAGGCGGCGCGGATTTGCGCTCGGTGCAGACCATGCTCGGCCACGCCGATATCTCGACGACGCAGATTTACACCCACGTCGACGGCGCGCGGTTGAAGAAGGTGCATCAACAGTTTCATCCGCGGGAGAAGGGAAGCGGGTAAGCAATCCTAAGGTCGGACTCCAAGAGGATCGGGATTCGATCGCTTTTGTCGCGACAAAACAAATCAAACCACCCTTCAGGCGAAGGATTGTATGACTCCGCTACCTCACAGCAAGCAAAGCTGTTAGTAAGATTGGAGCAATAGTGAGGTCTCCAGGAGCGTAACCATCTCCGGCAATAATTTATGGATAAATAAATAGCATGCCCGTAGTCCATCGTGAGCGGCATCGTACGCAGCATATAGGCTGGCTCCGCGCAGCAGTTCTGGGCGCGAACGACGGTATCGTCTCCACCGCTAGTCTGGTTATTGGCGTGGCCGCATCAAATACAACACATACGGGGGTGCTGGTGGCAGGTGTCGCAGGTTTGGTTGCGGGAGCCATGTCCATGGCTGCGGGCGAGTATGTTTCGGTCAGCTCTCAGTCAGATACCGAGCAAGCGGACATCGGACGTGAACGGCGCGAACTCGCTGCCAACGAATCTAGCGAGAGGAAGGAGCTTGCCGGCATCTACGTCAAACGGGGATTGGATCCGATTCTGGCAAACCAAGTCGCAGAACAACTGATGGCTAACGACGCGCTTGCCGCACATGCCCGGGACGAACTCGGCATTTCAGAAACCATCCGTGCCCGGCCTGTTCAGGCGGCGCTTACTTCCGCCGGCACCTTTGCACTGGGTGCCGCGCTACCTTTACTCGTCGTTGTCATCGCGCCTGCGACGAGCCTCGTGTTACTTGTTGCAGGAACTTCTCTATTTTTTCTCGCGCTTCTAGGCGCCCTGGCGGCTCGTGCCGGCGGTGCGCCCATCGTAATCGGAACCGTGCGCGTGACATTCTGGGGAGCACTGGCCATGGCAATAACAGCAGGCATAGGCGCCCTGTTTGGGACGGTTGTATGAAGCGCTTACGGAAATAAATCGTATGTGCTATGCCACCTCCTATAAACATCATCGGTGGACTTTTTCATCATGCCTTGGAGCCCGTGCACGGCCAGATTGGATAAAGGATTCGTCAAATCGACCCAATACAAGCAATCGATGCGTTGGCGTGGCCCCCGGCGAGTGGTCGCGGCACTCTCCATGAAGTCTAAAGAATGGAAAGTCAAAGTGGCTTAGTGAACTTGCTACGGCGTAGGGCACAAACAAATTGACCAGGAGGAGCTAATGTATACACGAATACTGATACCGTTGGATGGTTCCAAAACTGCAGAGAAAGTCTTGCCCTACGCGCGTTACCTGGCAGGGAGGTTCAATATTCCCATCGAGCTATTTGCGGTTTTCGATATCGCCGAGATGGGCGCGCAAACGTCAGCCGAGAAGGCAGGGTTTCTCGATACCATGGTCGAAGACGGCGTAAGGCACAGTACGGCCTATCTCCAGGGCGTCGCAGGCACCTTTCCCGACGCCGACGTGAAATGCACGGTGGCGAAGGACCAAGCTGCAGATGCGATCATCGAGAGAGGGGAAGCGGACCCGGAGATGCTGATCACCATGGCAACGCACGGTCGTTCGGGATTGAATCGCTTCTTGTTGGGCAGCATTGCCGAGAAAGTTTTGCGTGGAACGGCGAACGCTTTGTTGTTGGTTCGAGCGACGGAAGAGGCAAAGTCGGCAGGCGAGGCGGCGCTGAAGTCGATC
>JBGTCC010000595.1:0-1612 GCA_041749055.1 Thermodesulfobacteriota bacterium
GGCGACGCAGTTACCTTCGGCTACGGAGTTGTGGCTTTCTCCGACACGGACTTTCACCGTGCTGATATGGCGCCCTCACGGGCGCACGATACCCGCTTTCGCGGGTATGACGGAACCCAGGGGACCTTTTCATTGTGGGAGACCATCGCCTTACATGTATTTTCAAAGGAGGCACGAAGGACACGCAGGGGGATTGTGGCAGGGCGGGTTTGAAACCCGCCCCTAAGAAACCTTGGTGCTCTTCGTGTCCTTCGTGGTGGAATAATCCGAAGATTTGAAGGAGACTAATCAATGAACATTGACTTCCACGCGCACATCTATCCGGAAGACTACTTAAAAAAACTCGAAGCCTCCAGCGGCGACGTGCGCATCGAGACCGACGCTAAAGGCCAGAAATGGATCTTGAGCATGGGCGCCAGGGCCGGGCCGATCAATCCCGATTTTTTCGACACCGACGTGCGCGTCGAGCGCATCAAAGAGCACCGCGTCGACATGCAGATATTGTCTTCGCCTCATCCCGGCGTCGACCGTTTCTCACCCGACGAGAGCGCCGAGATGAGCCGGATCATCAACGACGGCATCGCCAAAGCCGTGAGAAAATATCCCAAGCAGTTCCAAGGCCTCGCCATGTTGCCGCTGATCGACACCAAGTTGGCGCTAAAGGAACTCGACCGCGCCGTCCTCGATCTCGGCTTGAAGGGCATGTGCATGCTCACCAACGTCGCCGGCAAGATGGTCGACTCGGACTTTCTCCTGCCGGTCTACGCGCGCGCCCAAGAGCTCGGCGTGCCGATCTTCATTCACCCGACCACGCCGCTGGGGGCGCAAGTCATGCAGGAGTGGCGGCTGGCGATCATTCTCGGTTTTGAGTTCGACATCGTCCTGTCGGCGACCCGGCTGGCTTACGCCGGCGTGCTCGACAAATTCCCCGAGCTCAACTTCGTGATTTCCCATCTCGGCGCCGGCATCCCATTTCTCGCCGGCAGAATCGACCGCGGCTACCACGACCCCACGTGCGGCATCAAGACCAAGAAACCGACATCGGAGTACCTGCGCGATCTCTACTGCGACACCGTGTCGTTTTACCAGCCGGGTCTGATGATGGCCTATCAATTTTACGGCGCCGGCCGCATGGTGCTCGGCAGCGATTTCCCGCTGATCATCGGCGATCTCCCCGCCGCGGTGCCGAGCATCGAGGAGATGCCGATCCCGCAACGGGAAAAGGAAAAAATCCTCGGCGACAACGTTATCCAACTTTTAAAACTGAAAGTCTAAATTGCCAACTGGCGGGGCCACCGGCGGTCGCCCTGCTTTAATCAACCAGCAAAATTAACGAGGTGACTTATGGCTGACTATATAAAAAAATTACTACCCCGCTTCCGCTACGGCGTCATCCAACCGCGCGCCAACGAAGAGGTCTCGCGCGCCCGCAGTTATCAACTGTATAAACTGCTGCCCCTCGATTTCATCGAAATCTCCACCGGCCTGGGCTTGGAGAACTACACCGAAGAAGGGGTCGAGAAAGCGATCAAAAATTACTGGACCTGCATTGACCGCCTGGTCAAAGAAAAAGCCGATCATATTATTTTCAGCGGCGCGCCGATCTCCGCGG
>JBGTCC010000596.1:0-5921 GCA_041749055.1 Thermodesulfobacteriota bacterium
GCGAGGGCCCAAGCTCGGCTCGGGAGTCGAAAAGATCGAGAATTGACAAGCTGTACGAAAGGTAGATCGATTGCCAGTTTACCGATGGGTTCAGAAGCAAGCAGTGTCAAACCTATCAGCTTTTGGGTGTTGTCGCGCCAACGACTGCATGTTTTGCCGCCAAACTCGGCAAACTTACCAACATCGTTAAAGAACCTCACATAGCATTAGACAGTGCAATCTTGGCACGGGAACTGCTTTATCATCTGCTCTGGAGCTTCGTACATGGCATACCGAGTTTTAGTAATAGAAGATAACACCGACTGCCGCGAGCTGTTCGCGATGATGGTGCGGCATTTGGGCTGCGAAGTCTTGCAGGCGGATGACGGCGAATTGGGCGTGCAGAAAGCGTTGAGCGAAAGGCCCGACCTAATTTTCATGGATATCGGCATGCCCAATATGAACGGCATGGAAGCGATCGCTTGTTTGAGAGAAAGTGCCGTGACCAAAAACACGCCGATTGTGATTTGTACGGCGTGGGTCGGCGCGAATTATCGCGAAGCGGCGCTGAAATGCGGCGCCCATGAGGTCGTCACCAAGCCAATCTCGTTCGACGATCTGCAAAGAGTACTGCTGCGCTATATCCCGACTCCCAGCACACCCGCTGACGTGCAATAGCAATGTGGCGCATGGCATCGGCGCCGCTCGGTGCTGCTGGGTTTCGCTAGCAGGCTTTGCACGTTGGCCACCCTTCGTGTAACGGATGGATTTCCGGCCTGTTTCTGCCGCGCTATCTTGACAACCCTTTGGCCGATCAGTTAGGTCTACAAAAGCAGTGCAATCGCATTGTACTTAAAAGCTCCGCGGTCAACGCAGGCAGTCGGGGCTAACGGCCAGCCAGAGTACCGAGCGGATAGGAGGAACGATGATGAATCCACAGGAATGGCGCCAGCAATTGGGCGAGTGTGTGCGCGATCTGTTTCGCTCGCCGGAGATGGAACAGTTTTACGCACTGAAGCTGACCGAGAAGCGCGCGCAGATATATCTTTTGCAACTGAGTCTCTACGTCCGCAAACGGCGCGATTTCTGGCCCCAGGTGGCGGCGAACTGTCCGGAGTTCGACGTCAAACAGCGGATCATGTCACATGAATATGAAGAGTTGATCGAGGACGAGCACTCTAAGCATGGCCACTTGGATCTGATCTTTCGCCAAGGCAAAGAAGTTGGCCTTAGCATCGACGATATTCTTGCCGCTGAGCCGCTGCCGACGACCACGGCATCGGTGTATGCTTGGTGGTGGATCGCGCGCACTCGCAGTTGGCAGGAGTCGGTGGCGGCTTCGACCATCGCGGAATGGACCAACGACGATCGTTTGCTCGGCGATCTGGGCGGCGGCAATTGCACCCGGCTCTATAAGAACTGGAAGCGCGATCTAAATTTATCCGATGCGCAAATGCCGAATTTCACGGCGCATAGCAAAGCCGACGTGAAACATTCCGACATGTTCATCGACGTGTTGGAAAAATATGTCGTGCCGGGGCGAGAACAGGACGTGCTGAATACCGCAAAGGAGTCGATGGATATTCACCGTGCCTACTTCGGCGGCATGGCCCAAGCGATGGAGAAGGCCAACTGAGTTTGGCCGCGGCGATGAAGCTCGAAGAACTCGATAGCCAGCTGGAAAAAAATCAACTCTCCGGCTTCTGGCGCACCCGCGTGCCGTCGCACGTGTCCGAGGCGCCGTACCTGTGGAAGTGGGAGCCGCTACTCGATGGCTTGCTCAAGGCGAGCGAGACGATCGGCATCGATCAGGCCGAACGGCGGGCGATTCGTCTTGTCAGTCCGCATCTGCCGATCAAGTCGACTTCGCATACTTTGCAGATCACCTTTTCCATCGTCAATCCCGGTGAAGTCGCCAAGGCGCACCGCCATAATATGGCGGCGATTCGTTTTGTCGTGCAGGGCAAGGGTGCCTATACCGCGGTGGATGGCGAAAAGTTCTATATGGAAGAGGGCGATTTGATTCTCACGCCCAACTGGACTTGGCATGACCACCATAACGAGTCGGAGGATCCGATCATCTGGCTCGATGGCTTGGACGGCCCGCTGATTCAATCTCTCAATGTTTTGTTCTTCGAAGATTCGGAAAAACCGGAACAGGAGATTACTCGGCAGACCGGTGAGTCGCTTGCCCGCTTGGGATTTGCCCGCACGCCCAAGCAGGAAGGAAACTTTCGGCGCGGCGTGCCTTTTCGCTATACGTTTAAGGATACCTATAAGGCGCTCAAAGCGATGGGCCCGACCGATCGCGATTCGTACGACGGCACCTTGCTTCGCTACATCAACCCGGCGACTGGCGGGTACACGTATCCGACCATGTCGTGCGAGATTCAGCTCTTCAACGCCAAGGAATCGACCAAGGCGCACCGTCATACCAGCACGGCGCTGTATCATGTCGTCAAAGGCCAGGGCCGTACCAAGGTTGGCGAAAGCTGTCTGGAATGGCGTAAAGGTGACAGCTTCGTGGTACCGCTTTGGCAATGGCACGCCCATGAAAATCTCGGCAATGATGAAGCGATTCTGTTTTCCATGAGCGACCGGCCGGTAATGGAAGCATTGCAACTGTATCGGGAAGAAGCCGGCAATTAGGGGCTTCTCGCATTCTTTCGCGGGTTCACTGATTTCCCCATGGCTGCAACCGTAAAACTTCGCCTTGCGAGCCGCGCTTACGACGGCACCTTGCCGATTTTGCGCGGCCAAATGACGATTCCTGGATTCGCATTCGACATCACCGAGACCGACGATGTCCCTGGCATGTTCGCCGGGATGTATAACGGACAATACGATGTCTCGGAAATGTCCCTCGGCGAGTTGATTTCATATACCTCGCGCGGCAAAGCCGACTTCGTGGCCATTCCGGTGTTTCCGTCGCGGATGTTTCGCCATGGTTTCATTTTTTGCCGCAAAGATTCAGGGATAAACCGGCCGGCGGACCTGAGCGGCCGCAAGATCGGTTTTCTGCGTTGGGTACAGACCGCGGCGATCTGGATGCGTGGCATGCTTGTGGATCAATACGGCGTTTCCGCAACAAACTCCCAGTGGCATGTCGCCTCGATGCACCATTGGGATGACCACGACCCTGATGCGACCGTGGTGCCGCGCGATGGTTCGGCAATTCGCATGATCGAAAACCGCGGCAAAAATACTTCTGAGCGTGCTTGCCTGGCTTTGTTCGACGGCCAGGTCGATGCTTTGGGCGTTACTGAATCGCAGTTGCCGACGCTGCTGGCAAACCCCAATGTGAAAAGGCTCTTCGACAATCCCCGGGAAGTCGAAGCCAGTTATTTCCGCGGCAGCAAGATCCTACCGATCATGCATGTGTTGGCTGTGCAGAAGAGTTTGATCGATCGCCACCCCGATTTGCCGGCGCAGCTGTTTCGCCTTTACGTTGATGCCAAACGTTGGGCGCAGCGTTGGCGCCGGGCGATCCCGAGCCTCGTCGAAGCTTGGCCCGATCAGTATCTCAACGAAGAGCAAGAATTATTTAATTGCGATCCCTGGGCCTACGGCTTGGAGGCGAACCGGCATGTTTTGGAGAAGTTCTTCGCCTACTGCCATGCCCAGGGCATAACGGGCCGAACCATTGCCATCGAAGAGATTTTCCATCCGAGTACGCTCGATTTGAGCGAGTAGTTTTTCGAGCCAACTAAAGGAGTTCCCATGTCCACGGCAGCCGCGATCAATACCAACGCCAACGGCAATATCGACCTGCGCGATTGGCTCAAAGAGGTCAAACGGCTTGAGCAGTTGGAAACCATTTCCGGCGCCCATTGGGATTTAGAGCTGGGCGCGTTGACCGAAATTATTCTCGAACGAATGGCCACGCCGCCCGCGGTGATTTTCGACAACGTCCCCGGATCGGAACCGAACCGCCGGGTTTTGGTCAACATGCTGGAGACCTTGGAGCGCACCGCGCTGACGCTCAACCTACCGCTCGATTTAAAGATCATCCCGTTGATCAATGCCCTGCGCGCGCGCTTGCGCGCCATGCAGCCGATGCCGGCCAAGGTGGTGACCACCGGGCCTGTGTTCGAAAATATCGCCCATGGCAATCGAATCGATCTGACCAAGTTTCCCGTGCCGCGCTGGCACGCCGGCGACGGCGGACGCTATCTCGGCACGGCTCATCTGGTGGTGACCCGCGATCCCGAGACCGGCGTCGAAAACATCGGCTGCTATCGGGTCATGCTCCAGGACAAGGACAAGGTCGGGCTTTACATCTCGCCCGGCAAGCACGGCAAGATTCACTACGAGAAGGCGATGAAGGCCGGCAAAACATTCCCGGTGGTGATGGCCTTCGGCCAGCATCCTTTACTTTACATCGCAGCCTCACAGGCAGTGCCCTTCGGCGTCAGCGAATATGATTGGGCCGGTGGACTGATTGGCCAGCCGGTGGAGGTGATCGAAGGGCCGGTAACCGGTTTACGCTTCCCAGCCAACTCTGAGATCGTCATCGAAGGGGAGATCGTACCCGGTGAATCGATGCAGGAAGGGCCCTTCGGCGAATGGCCGGGATACTATGCCAGCGCCCGGCGCGCCGAGCCGTTCGTCCGGGTCAAGGCTCTGTATTACCGCAATGATCCAATCATTACCGGCGCGGCGCCGTTCAAACCGACGATACACGGCATGTACCGTTCGTGCTTGCGTGCAGCAACGGTGTGGAACGGCATGGAGCAAGCCGGTGTGCCGGACATTAAGGGCGTCTATTTGCCGCCGCCGGCGCAGCGCTTCATGATCGTCGTCGCCATCACCCAGCGCTATCCAGGTCACGCCAAGCAAGCCGCTTTGGTCGCCAGCCAGTGCCATGCGGGGGCTTACCTAGGGCGTTATGTGGTCGTCGTCGACGACGACATCGATATCACCAACACCGATGAAGTGATGTGGGCGATTTGCACCCGATCCGATCCGGCCACCTCTGTGGATCTGCTGCGGCGCTGCTGGAGCGGGCCCCTCGATCCAATCATTCCGCCGGGGCAAAAGGGCTTCAACTCACGCATGATCATCGAGGCGGTGCGGCCCTGGGAGTGGCGCGATAAATTCCCTGCCACCAGCGCCATTACCGATGAAACGCGCAATCTTTATTCGAGCAAATGGCAGAAGCAGTTGGCGCAGCTCCAGGCACGTCATGCCCAGGCGCGCTATCGCGGCGACTGAGCGGTAAACCGGTGCGTCCGCGACGCTTATTTTATGCCGAAGAATATTTTGCAACCGATTTCTTGCCGGAAAGCTCTAAGCGATTCCCTTCAAATGCCAATTCTGGCTTTTCGTTACGGCAAACGACGCCTCGAGTGGGCGAAAAGCGCAATGATTGATCAATATTGTCCATGATTGCTGATCTCTAGGGCCCTCTGGTGGCTCCCGCCTCGTTCGGGAATTCTTTGGAAATATCAGGCTTTATCCGTCGTTAGCAGGGTCAAATGGCAGTTGGCATGAGTCGTGCTGATGCTAGTCCCTGTCAAGAAGTAACTGCGGTATTCCGACAAGGAAAAAGGAGAAAAATAGCGATGGAAGAAATTATGACACCGTCAGAAGTGGCTGTGCTGCTTAAAATTCATCTCAAGACGGTCTACAAGCTCGCCGAAAAGGGCGTCATTCCCGGCAACCGCATAGGCCGCAGCTGGCGCTTTAGCCGCGGCGATGTGTTGGAATTGGTGTCGACCAAATCGATGAACCTTTCCGACTCGGGCGATGGCGAGATGAAAATCGCGGCAAACGGCAAATAATTTTGCTGCGTTAACGCACTTATCTGCTCGATGGATCGAGATCCAATCAAGCAACTGCAAAGTTTTTTGGACGAACGCGGCGGGGTGCTGGAGAAAATCACCAGCATTCACTCCACGCTCGGTTCGCTTCGCGGCGACCTTCCATCCTCGTTGACTTTG
>JBGTCC010000597.1:0-4012 GCA_041749055.1 Thermodesulfobacteriota bacterium
CGCAGTTCGAGGAGTTACACTTATGGCAAATGCCAACCCAATAGTTTTGGAACGCATCGATCACGGCGTCTTGCCGTCCAACGATCTCGGCCGGTCGTTTCGTTTCTGGTCGTCATTTATGGGCGGGCAGATCGGCCATCATACCAATCTGACCGTGCGCGGTCTTAACCGTGAAGTGCCGATGATTATTTTTATGACGGTGGCCAATCACCGCGGCTTTGGCCTAGCGTTGCAGGATTTTCGCATCTCGCCCAATCCGGCGCGCCGCTTGGACGGCGTCGTCTGGGGCTTCGAGGTCGCCGCCGACAATCTCGCCGGCGCCAGTGCCGAAGCGGAAAAGCAGAAGCTCCGGTTTGAGCGCGTCGCCGACTATCCGGCGTCGAGCCCGATCAAAGAATCGCTCTTCGTCCTCGATCCCGACGGCAACACTGTCGAGTTATGCGTCCGCAAACAGCCCTCGGATCAAGAACCGCAAGCGGGTCCGGTTCCGCTCCGGCGCATCAGCCATGTCCGCCTCGAGGTGACCGACCTGGAACAAGCGCGGGACTGGTACGCTAACACCTTCGGCCTCGACGTTGGCGAGCAAGTACCTGGAGAAAACCAACTGACGATGACAGTGGCCAAGTCGAATCAGTTTGTCATCTTGCGCAAAGTCGACCAGGTCTCCGACCGCAGTACCCAGTGTTACAAGGGACCGCATATCGATCTGCGCTCGGACGAGGCGTCTTACCCGGAAATGCTCAAGCGCTTTAATCGCAAGGAAACCTACTGGGGCCCCGATCCAAATTTGATCCCCTGGCATGAGCCCGACACCAACACCGCCTACGGCTACGATCCCTTCGGCAACCGCATCCAGATCGGTGTCATCGCCAAGCGGCCGATGCATCATGGCGATGTAGCGCGCTTTCGGGTCTAAGAGGTTTGGCCGCGAAGAACGCAAAAGGGAATCGGATTTTCTCCCGCGAAGGCGCGAAGGCGCAAAGGTCGGACGTTGTCATTTCGCAAACGGAGAGAGAAATCTTTCATAGGTCCCTCGCATTCGCTCGGGATGACAGGCCTCTGGCCTGCCACTTGGCGTCAGGGCGCCTTGGCGGTAGTCATACCACGAATTGAAATGTTCACACCTAGAATCCGATTCTCGCTGCGCGTGGCATTTCTCGCTGCGCTGTCAGCGCTGCAAACCGTTCACGCGGCGGAAGAAAAGGTGCGCTTTTCCGTCGCCGCGGTCACCGGCAGTTACATGGACGAGTTTGTCGCCATCGAAAAAGGCTATCATCGCGAGGAGGGGCTTACCGTTGAGATGGTCCGCGCCGGCGGTGGCATCGCGACCCAAGCGTTGATGTCGGAAGATCTTCATTTCAGCACGTCCGCCGGCTCGGCGTTGAGCGCCATGTTGCGCGGCGCCGATATCAAAGTTGTCTACACCAATATCGACCGGCCTGGCTATCAGCTCTGGTCGGGACATGCCGATATAAAGCAGTTGAAGGATTTGCGCGGAAAACGGATCGGCGTCACCAGCCGTGGCGATACCCAGGAGTTGTCGGTCCGCCTTCTCTTGCGCAAGCATGGCATTGACGCCAACTCCGTGGCCTATATGCCGGTGGGTTTCGGCGCCCAGCGACTGGCGGCGCTGCAAGCCGGTAGTGTCGACGCGGTGCCGTTAGGCGCGGGGGATTTCGCCCAGCTTAAACAGCCCAAGGGCCATATGCTCGGCGACACTGAAAAAGAGATTCGCTTCGCCTACGTCGGTTTGGCGGTGGCGAGTAAGCTGATCGCACGCCAGCCGGAATGGGTCGAGAAATTTCTCCGCAGCGTGATCAAGGGCCGCGAATATGCCCGCCGTTACCGCGAGCAGACGATTACGATCCTCGGCAAATACACCCGGCGCAATCGCGAGTTCAACGAGGTCGACTACGATTCCACCTTGCCGGTGTTGACCGCCGAAGGCTGGGTTGGCGACGACATCATCAAGGAAGACGTCGCCATGCGTGCCGAACTGGTTAGCGTGCCAGTGCCGAGCGACTACGGCAAGTTTTTCGACTATAGCATGGTCAAGAAAATCTACCGCGATCTGAAAACCACCGGCTGGAAGCCGACGCCGTGAAGCCAAGACAAAGATGGACGCTTCACCACGTAGGCACGAAGGACAAGGTATTGGCGAAATAAATTCCTGAACTTCGTGATCTTCCTGTCCTTCGTGGTGGAACATGATTTTTTCACTCTACACAGGAGAACCAACATGAGTACGACCTATGAAGTCGCCGATATGATGATCGGCGTGCGCAATATGATCGAAGCCGCGGATCTGCGTATCGGCGACCAAGTGCTCTTGCTCGCCGATACGCGCAGCGACAAGACCACGCTAGAGGCGTTGACCGCGGGGTTGCGCTTTTTCGGCGCGGAACCGATAACGATGGTGACTGAGCCGATTGCCCGCTACGGTGAAGTGCCGGCGGCGGTGATGCAGGCGATGCACGCTTCGGACGTGGCGATTTGGGTCTGGCCGGTGTTCATTACTTTTACGCCGACCCATCGCGGCTTGGGGCGCAAGCGTGAAGAGAGCGGCACCCAGCTGCACGAGGCGCGCATGAAGCCCTATCATATTTATTTCGAGGGCAATGGCGGCTTGCTGGCGCGCGACTACGCCAAGTTCCCCAACAAAGTTCTATGGAAGCTGGCGGAAAAAGTTCGCGAAGTGGTGGCACCCGGCAAGGTCGTCCATATCGTCGACGATCTCGGCACCGATTTGACCGCCAGCTACGACGGTAATCGTTTATACGGCATGCAATTCCGCGCCGGCGACCCTCCGGGGCGGTGCCATTATCCATGGGGGCGTTGCGGGGTCTTCAACGGCGAGGGTAACTCCAACGGCGAAGTCTACTTAAGCTGTGTCCAAGGTGTTGCTGGGCGGCTCGCCGAACCGATGCGCTGGAAGGTGAAAGACAACGTCATCACCGAAGTCGACGGCGGCGGCGAAGTCGGCGAGGAGTGCAAACGCTTATTTCAAGAAGTGCCGGAATCCAATCGCTTGATCGAGATCATGTTCGGCTATCACCCCAAAGCCTCGGCGGCCCATGGTATCGCCGATCCGATGCATTGGGAGCTGATCAGCAAGATGCCTTGGGCCGGTTTAGGCACGCCGCGCAAACATCCGAAGTTTCGCCATGTGGACGGTTCGGTATTCAATGGGCGGCTTTATATCGACGATCGGTTGGTGGTCGACAAGCATGGCATGCTTGACCGCTCGCTGTTGCACCATCCCGAGGTGCTCGAAGTCGCAGCCGAGTTCGGCGATCCCTATCGCGTCCTCGCGCCGGTGTCCCACGAGGCCCACGGCTCGAATACGGCGTGGTGATTCGCTGGCTTGGTTAGCCAGCTTCCCAGCACTTAGCCTGACGTAGTTGGAACTGGACACGGAAACGGATTCACCGCGGAAACGCAGAGAACGCCGAGACAGAAAGAAAAATTCGTATCTCTGGGAGCTCTGCGTTCCGCGGTGAACCATCCGACCTTCCGGTATTATTGTGTGTCCTCACAGCCCCGGCCGATAAAATCTCATGGCGTTGCCGCCGAGCACGGCTTCTTTATCTTCGTCGGTGAGATCGTCGCGGGCCAGCAGCGCGTCGATCTCGTGGCGGCATTTGGCGGCGTCAAAGACTTCGTGCGGGAAGTCGCTGCCAAATAGAAATGACTGGCGCCCGCCTTTGGCGACCGCCGTGTTCAAGCCGTCGTCGTCGCAGTCGAAGCCAACAAAGATCCGCCCTTCGCGCAGTTGGGTCTTGAAATAGTCGCTGGCTTTTTCGCCTGGCGCAGGACCGCCGAGGCGGTTGCCATGGATGTCCATTTGCACATGGCCGTCATGATAAGAGCGGTCGAGGCGGTCCATCATGAATGGCACCCAGGTGGCGCCGCCCTCGAGGAAGCCGACGCGCAGTTTGGGAAAGCGATTGAAAACTCCATGACCGATCATGGCCGAGGCCTGGATCATCAAGCTAAATGGATGGCCCAAGGC
>JBGTCC010000598.1:0-5010 GCA_041749055.1 Thermodesulfobacteriota bacterium
CGTTATCCAAGGTAAGGGTGCGACGCAGTGGGGCTGGCAAGGAGCTAAATAACTTGGTGAGTTTTTTAGCTACAGGCTTAGCCGCCTTGCTGGGCTGACGGCTGACGCAGAGCAAGCGTGAGTGTCTCTCATGAGTAATCAGAAGAGCCTGACCATACTGGGCAAACAGCATCAGATCGGCTTCCCAGTGACCTGGCTGTCGGCGCTTGTCGATGTAGGCCGGGCGCTGATCGATGGCGACACGCCCCTCGATGCGATCCACCGAGCTCCCGCCTTTGCGACCGCGCCAACCGCGCTTACTTTTCCCCCGCGGCAAGTAGTGCCGCCAGCTGTAGTCCTTGGTGCGGCGGATCTGAGAGTCGATGAATCGATAGATCGACTCATAGCTGATGACCTGCCGTTTGTATTCTTTCTTGAGTCGACCCGCCACTTGGGCCGGCGACCAGCCTTGGCTCAGCCGATTGAGAACCTTGGCCTGAAGATCGCGATCACGCAACAGTCGGCTGCCTTTCCAGCGCCGGCTGTTGGCCTGCTTGTCAGCGTAGGCAGGTTGGTAGCCTACCTGAGAGCCGCGGTTACGTTTAAGTTCGCGCATTATAGTCGATGGCGCGCGATCCATAGTTGCCGCGATTTGGCGGATTGTTTTCCCGGCTTGGCTAAGTCGGCAAAGCGTACAGCGCTCTTCAAGCGAAAGTTGTTCATAGTTTTGTCCCATGGCAACACCTTATCCAAAAAGTGTTGCACTTGGTCTGTGAATTTAGGGCATCCAGGCTAATTCGGCGCAGAACAAACCTGGATTCCCGCGTGCGCGGGAATGACGCGTTAAGCAAACCGCCTATGAAGGAAATCTCGTCCATTTTCATACTCTGTAGACGAGCGTAAGCTCATGGACACTTCGTGGTGCAAAAGTCTCTCCTGATTTAACTCGGACGCTCACCGCTAGAAATACATCCCGGCGTCGCCGCTTTGGCGCGAAACCGGCGACAGCACGCCGAACAGCGACTTCATCGCCCAGTTGGCCAGCGAGGCGAGGATAAAGATGAACAGGAGTAGCGAGTACATGTCGGCGATGCGGAATTGGCCGTAGTATTCGACGATCATGAAGCCCAGGCCGGCTTTGGCGATTTTCGTTTCCGCCAGCAGCGCGCCGGTGACGGCGGCGCCGAGACCGATTCTAATACCGGTGAAGACTTGGCCGGCGATGGCCGGGAGATAGACATTTTTGGCGATCTGCACCGGACTGGCGCCGATGGTGCGGGCGACATCGACGTAGACCTTTTTTACTTCGCGCATGCCGGCGATGGTCAGCAGCGAAATCGGAAAGAACGCGGCGATGGCTCCGACCGCGAGCTTGGAATGGACGTCGATGCCGAGAAATAAAATAAAAACCGGGAAGATCACGATCTTGGGCACCACGGCGGCGTAGAGAATCAGCGGCTCGACGATCTCCAACCAGCTGCGCTTGCTGCCCCATAGGATGCCCAGCGGAATGCCGCTGAGGGCGGCGATGGCGATCGCTCCGCCGACTTCATAGAGGCTGGCTTTTAGATGCGGCAGCATGACCGGCGTGGTGACGTAAATCCACAGAGATTGGAGGATTTCTCCGATCGAGGGAAAGAGCTCCGGGAACAATAAGCCGCTGCGACCGATGAACTCCCAGATGGCGACCAGGCCGAGCAGCGTGAGCGCCTGAACGCCAAAGGGCGTGTGAATTTTCGCCGCGAGGGCCGAGGGGTTGGGTTGCGCGTGGGCCATGGTTATTTCCTGAACCAATGTTCGCAGCGGTTGATTAAATACAAAAACAAAATCGATAGCGAGATGGTGCCGAATAGGCCGGCGTAGACTTCTTCGATTTCGAACTTGTACGACGCGTCGGACAGCCACATGCCGACGCCGCCGACCTGGGCGACATATTCCAAGCCGAGAACCGATTTTAAAATGTACGTGAGCGCCAAACGAAAGCCGCTAAAGATCGTCGGCGCGACGGCGGGGATCAAGATATGGCGAAACAGCTGCTGGCGCGACAAATTCATGCTGGCTCCGACTTGCAGCAAGATCGGATTGACGTTCTGAAAAGCTCCTTTGGTGTTCATGATGATCGGAATCAAGCCGAAGATCGACGACAGCGCTATCACCGCGGCGCTGGTGCGGCCAAAGGTAACGAGAAAGATCGGGTAGGCAAGAATAATCGGCGAGGAGAAGAGCGCGGCGAGCGGCATTTCGTAGCTAGTGCCGATGAGCTTGTAGCGCCACAGAAAAAACCCGGCGAGCACGCCGAACACGGTGGCGATAGCGAGACAGCTGGCGATCTCGAAGAGTGTGATGCCGGTGAGCAGCAGGGCGTTGCCGTGCACCAGCTGCTGCCAGAGCACGATCACCGCTCGCGTCGGCGCGGCGAGAAAGAACGTGCTAATCCAACCGCCGCGCACCGCGGTTTCGACGAGCAAGAGCGCGCCGAAGATGATGCCTAGTCGCCAGGCAGTGAGTCGAGTGCTTTCGGACATGAGCGGGACTCAGTTAACCACAAAAAGCACAAAGGCCACAAAGTATTCAGAATCTAATTTTTGTGAACTTTGTGCTCTTTGTGGTTAAATTTGCTTCGTATTATGTTTTCTCCCGTACGTCGCCTACGGCAGGAAGCTCAGGTCGACTAGAGCGTTGAGCTCCGCCGGCGTCAGCGGCGCGTTCAAGAATTTGTTTCTGATGCCGTCGTCGATGATCGTTTGCAGGCCGCGGATCGGTTTCAAATTCATCGCCGCGCGGTTGTAGTAGTCCCAGGTGGCGAGCACGGCGGATTCGGGAAATTTAAGTTCAGCGCGGCGAATCCAGATCTTGGCGGTATCCTCTTTGTTCGCGAACATGTAGTCGAGGGCGCGCTGCTGGGCGCGGAAAAAACCGCGCACGGCGTCGGGATTCTTCGCGGCGAAGTCGTTGTTGGTAAAATGCACCCGAGCCGACTGGTCGCGCATCGATACGATCTCTTCGCCTCTGACGACGACGCGCACCTCGCCTTTCTCGACGCGGTCTAATTGAAAAGGCGCTACCGACCAGGCGGCGTCGGTCTGGCCGGTGCGCAGCGCGGTGTAAACCTCCGGGATACCGCCCAACGAAACCGGCTCGGCGGGTTTCAATCCCTTTGCCTTGATCTGTTCCGCGATTCCTAAAACTGCCATGTGGCTCGATGCGCCGGGACGGCTATAAGCGACTTTCTTGCCGGCGAGGTCTTCGAGCTTGCGCATCGATGTGTTCGCTTGCACGTACCAGAAGGCGTCCATACCGGTAATCTCAGCGGCGGCGATTTTGATCGGCGCTTTTTTCACGAACGCGCTGATCACTGCGAGCGTACCGGTGCCGAGACCGATTTGAGCGTCGCCGGATACCACCGCTTGGACATTCTCGCCGCCGCCGCGGGTGAACACGGCGTCGACGTCGAGATTGGCGTCGCGGTAAAAGCCTTTTTCCTGGGCGATGTAGACCGGCAGGGCGACGGTGAACAGAATCCGATGAGGCACGACGACAACGATTTTCGTGCGCGCGGCCGCTGCCCAAGCGGAAGACGCCGCGATGGCGACGAATAAAGCCGCGCCTGCCACGGCGAGCCAATTACGAACCTGTGAGATATCTTTTTTCATAGCTCGTGCTCCTTAAATGTTTTGTTGTTTGAAACTCCTGATCGATTCTTCTCTGAGCGCGTTCCAGACCTGCGCGACCAATTTGCCAAAGCGGTCGGATGAGATGATCGACGAGTCGCGCGGCTGTGGCAAGTCGATGGCGACGATTTCCTTGACCCGCCCCGGCCGGGCGGTCATGATCATGACCCGGTCGGAGAGCTGGACGGACTCGTTGATGTTGTGGGTTACTAAAATGATCGTTTGCTTCAATTGATCGCGGATGCGCAAAAGCTCCTCGCCGAGCATGATTCGCGTCTGCTCGTCGAGCGCGCCAAAAGGTTCGTCCATCAGCAGGATCTTCGGCTCAAGCACCAGCGCGCGGGCGATGGCGACGCGCTGCTTCATGCCGCCGGAGAGCTCCGACGGATAACGCTCGTCAAATCCCGACAAGCCGACCAAGCCGATCATTTCCTTGGCCTTGCGGCGCCGCTCGTCTTGCCCCACGCCGCGCATCTCCAGGCCGAACTCGACGTTGCCCAACGTCGTGCGCCACGGAAACGTCGATTCTTCCTGGAACACCATGCCGACCCAGGGGTGCGGGCCGGCGACTTTCTCCGCGCCGACGGTCAATTCGCCGGAGGTAGCTTCGACCAAGCCGCCGATGATTCTCAGCAGCGTCGACTTGCCGCAGCCAGACGGCCCGATGATCGAAAAAAACTCTCCGGCCTGCACATCGAGGGAAACATTGTCCACCGCGGGCACCAACGCCGCCCCGTTGTCGGGATCGCCGAAGACTTTGTTGACGTTGCGCAGGCTTAGGATCGTCATGAATGAGTCACAAATCGGTGCGCTGATTCGCACCCGCGAAACTGGCCGCCGATATGAGGTGGCTTAAAATAGGCGCAAAGTTGGGGGGCGTCAAGGAGTAACGAGAGGGGTGTGAGAGGCGGATAGGGGGAGAGATCAGTCAAGTATAAGTCAAGCTATTGGTCAAGCGAGGCCGAGCCGCCAAACGCATCCCGCCGATTCTGAGTAACGTCGACCTGTCGCACCCTGACCGCCCTGAGATCGAAAAAAATTTGCCAGCGAGGACATCGAGAGAAGCGTCGTCCACCGCCGGCACCGGCGCCGCCCCGTTATCGGGATCGCTGAAGACCTTGTTGACGTTGAGGAGGATTAAGATCGCACGGTATATATCAATCCCCTTCAGGTTAGCCGCGATTGTGATGCTCCGTTTCGTAACTTTGGTGTGCTGGCGCAGGGAAGCGCTGAGCTGATGCGACTTTTACGGAGTCGCTTTCTTCGCGCCTGTGCCATGGTGAACCCCGATTGCTGGGGAATAATTTTCTGAGATACTAGGTGATACTACGGATAACGACGTCGAGCTGATACGCTACCG
>JBGTCC010000599.1:0-4423 GCA_041749055.1 Thermodesulfobacteriota bacterium
GCTCGCTGACATCGTGAAAAATTTTCTGGCGAAATAAATATTGTTGAAACGCCCGCGGATTGCGGTGAAAGGTCGACTTGGTTTCGGCCGCGCCGTTGAAATGCTTCCACGCCTCGGCCGGCGCCTGCTGCCGCATGATCCCGCGCAGATCGCGCAGCCCCATCTGTTCCAGTGGTTTGTCAGTCATGAATCTCCCGCCGATCCGTATCGTTGATGCAGCAGACGTAGGGGCGACCGGCGGCCGCCCTTTCCCAAAGCACCTCACGCCAATCCCCCATCAAGGGCGAGGAAGTAAGATGAGGCAAATCAATTCGCCGTCGCAATCTCCCAGCAATTTGTCCCCGGATCGCGAAAACAAAATGACGCGGAGCCATTGGTTTCCTGGAGCGGAAACAGCTCGCGCACACCCAAAGCTTCGCCACCCTCGCTGAATTGCCGATAGGCTTGTTTCACTGCGTCGGCGGATTCCATGGTTAACGTATTGCGAAAGTTGGGCGAGAACACCGGGGCATTTTGGCGCAGCGCGCAGACGATAAAAGTCTTCGTCGTCGGATGCTTGATGTAAATCACATTATCGCTAAACCGGTGCGCGTCCAGGCCCAAGACATTGGTATAAAAACTCTTGCTTGTCTCCAGGTCAGTGGAAACCAAAGTGCCATGGGTGAACCCCTGGGGCACATAGCCGCGTCCGGGAAAGCGCTCCTCCGGCAGCAACTGATCCCAGTGCGCCATCTTCACCGCGCCGAAGCGCTCCGCCGTCGACTGCTTGCGGTTGAACGCCTCGTAGCACTCGATCTCCCAGCCATTGCTACCGGGTTCGACAAAATAGCAGGAATACGACCCATGACTCCAGGTCGGCTTGCCGATGGCGCCGAGTTTATACTCGGCCTTGTGCGCCAGTAAATAATCGTAGGCCCGGTCCACTTCTTCCGGACTGGCCACGCGCACACCCCAATGATTGTGCATCGGTTTGGCCGGCGCGTCCGGCCCCGCCTCATGCACCACCAACTGCCAATGGGTGTTGGGATGCTTGAGCGTCGCCTCGCCGGGCTTCTCGGATAGCTTCTCGAAGGCCAACAGCCCGGTCAGGACCTTTAGCGACTCTTGCAAGTTGCGGCACTCCATATGGGTCGCCGCCAGTGCGGTGGTGTTGATCATATTCGAATTCCTCCCAATCATCGCTGATTCGTTCCAGAAAATTTACAGCCGCAGCACCGGGGTGTCAAACTGACGGAATCGCCTTGACACCGAGTGGCCTTTTCCTTACATTCGCCGAGCCCTCGACGGAAGAAGCGGACTTTCCATGAAATTACCATTCGCGCTTGTCGCAGCCGCGCTGTTAAGCCGCGCCATCGTTCCCGGCAGTGCCGCCGCCCAAGAAAATTTTTACCAAGGCAAAACCATCCGCATGATCGTCGGCACTTCGGCCGGCGGCGGCTTCGACACTTATACACGGACCATCGCGCGCCATTTCGGCAAGCATGTGCCGGGGCAGCCGACCATCGTGGTCGAAAATATGCCCGGCGCCGGCCATCTGATCGGCGCCAACCATATGTACAAAGTCGCCAAGCCCGACGGCCTGACCCTCGGCCATTTTCACGGCGGCTGGTTTCTCTACCAACTGTTCAAACGGCCGGGCATCGAGTTCGACGCGACGAAATACGAATTCATCGGTTCGCCGATCAAAGAAAGCCGCGCCTGTGCGTTTACCAAGGCGAGCGGCATCACCAGCGTGGAAAGATGGTTGGCGTCAAAGACGCCGGTAAAACTCGGCGGCATCGGCGGCGGCGCGCCGGACGACATGGCGCGCATGCTCGCCGCCACCACGGCGCTGCCGATCCAACTGGTCAGCGGTTATAAAGGCACTGCGGAGATCAGGCTGGCCGCCGAGAGCGGCGAACTCGCCGGCGGCTGCTGGACTTGGGACTCGATTCGCTCGACCTGGAGTAAAGCGATTCAATCCGGTGAGGCCATCGTCGTGCTCCAAGCCGTCGCGAAACCGCATCCGGAACTGCCCAACGTCCCGCTGGCGCAAAGCCTGGCTAAGACGGATGAAGCGCGCCAACTGCTTCAGGCCGGCGTCCAAGATCCCGCCGACTTCTATCGGCCCTACGTCGCCCCGCCGCGGACGCCCAAACAACGCGTCGACACGCTGCGCCAAGCATTCGCCGCGACGATGAAGGATGCGGAGTTTCTCGCCGACGCCAAGAAAGCCAATCTCGACATCGAACCGATCAGCGGCCAGGAAATGGAAAAACTCGTCGCCGGGATTTTCCAGCTCAACCCGGCTCTCGCGGCGAAGCTCAAGAGCATTTTGAATCCCAGTTAATTCTTTGTCGTAAAAAAATACGAGAGGCAGTGGTCATGAGAAAAACTATCTTCGTCTTCATGCTATGGGTCAATTTTGTCCAGGGCGGCGAAAATCGCGCCTTTGCCCAGCCGGCCTTCTACGAAGGCAAAGCGATCCGCTTCGTCGTCGGCTTTACCGCCGGCGGCGGTTACGATCTATACACCCGGACCATCGGCCGCCACATGGGCAAACATATCCCGGGACATCCGACGATCATTGTCGAAAACATGCCGGGCGCGGGCAGCATGATTTCAGCGAACTACACGTTTAAAGCCGCCAAACCCGACGGCCTCACCGTCGGCCACTTCATCGGCGGGCTGTTCCTGCAACAGATTCTCGGCAAGCCGGGCATCGAGTTCGACGCCGCGAAGTTCGAGTTCCTCGGCGTGCCGGCGCAGGATAACTTTATCATCGGCGTTGCGAAGGCGACCGGCATCACCGATGTAGAAAAATGGCTGGGGTCGAAACAGCTGGTGAAATTCGGCGGCATCGCCAGCGGCTCCGGCAGCGACGACGTGCCCAACATTCTCAAAGCAACCATAGGGTTGCCGCTCCAACTGGTCTCCGGTTACAAAGGCACCGCCGACGTCCGTTTGGCCTTCAACAGCGGCGAAGTCGCCGGCCTGAGCAATTCTTGGGAATCGACCAAATCCACTTGGCGCAGGGAGCTCGACTCCGGCGAACTCGTGCCGGTGCTCCAAGCCACCATCAAGCCGCACCCGGAGCTGGCCAGGCTGCCAATGGCGCTCAACTTGGCCAAGACCGATGAAGCAAAAAAGCTGATTCAAACCGTCGCCCGCGTGCATGGCCCGAGCGTGCGCCCCTATGTATTACCGCCGGGTACGCCCAAGGACCGGGCGGCGACGCTACGCAAAGCCTTCATGGACACGATGAAAGATCCCGAGTTCCTGGCCGAGGCCAAGAAAGCCAACATCGATATCAACCCGGACGACGGCGCGACGCTGGAAAGTAACGTCAAAGAAATTTTGAAGCTCGAACCGGCGCTCATCGCCAAGCTGAAAGAAATCCTGAAATAGCCTGGCTGTTATTGACGAGAGCCTAGAGAAGAGAGAAATCATGAGTCCAATTAATCCGATCGGTCCGATCATTCTAGCTCTTGCGCTTTGCGCCAACGGCGCCAACGCCGCGGAGCCGGTTAACTTCTACCAGGGCAAAACGGTGCGCATCATCGTCGGCCTCGCCGCCGGCGGCGGCTATGACCTCTATGCCCGCACCCTGGCGCGTCACCTCGGCAAACATATCCCGGGAAATCCGGCGGTGGTCGTCGAAAACATGACTGGCGCCGGCTCGATCATCGCCGCCAACTATCTTTACAAGATCGCCAAGCCCGACGGTCTCACCATCGGCCATTACTTGGGCGGCATCGCTTTGCAACAATTGCTCGGCAAGGCCGGCATCGAGTTCGATGCGCTGAAATTCAAGTACATCGGCGTGCCGGCGCAAGATAGTTTCATTATCGGCGTGCACAAGTCCACCGGAATCACCGATGTCAATGCGTGGATCGCTTCGAAACAGATGGTGAAATTCGGCGGTATCGGTCCGGGCGCCGGCAGCGACGATATCCCAAAGATCCTCGCCGCCACCATCAACCTACCGGCGCAAGTGGTCGCCGGCTACAAGGGCACCGCTGAAACCCGCCTCGCCTTCAACAACGGCGAAGTCCAAGCGACCAGCAACGCTTGGGAGTCGACTAAATCGACCTGGCGCAACGAGCTGGAGTCCGGAACCTTGAAAGTAGTGTTGCAAGCAACGCTCAAGTCCCATCCGGAGTTGAAACAGATTCCCGTAGCCTATGATTTGGCGAAAACCGACGAAGCGAAAAAACTGATGGCGACGGTGCTACGGGCAAACAGCCCGACGGTTCGTCCGTTCATGGCGCCGCCTGCAACGCCCAACGACCGCGTGCAGATCCTGCGTACAGCGTTCATGGCTACCTGGAGCGACCCGGAGTCAGTCGCCGAAGCGAAAAAAGCCCGCCTCGACCTCGATCCCGCCGACGGCGCCGATCTCGAACAAAACATCAAAGAAATTTTCAAGCTTGAGCCGTCGCAA
>JBGTCC010000600.1:0-8894 GCA_041749055.1 Thermodesulfobacteriota bacterium
TGGAACTTTTGAACGTTGAACCTTGAACGGAAGTTAGGGTTTAGTCCCCTGCGCTGCGTAGGCTTTTTCGATAAAGCCGCTTTCATCCAGTTTCCGTATGATCCGGTTGTCGATGACGTTGTCGAGCTTGACCTCGCCGACTTTCGGGTTACGTAGCGCCATCAGCCGCTGCACGTTGCGCATGCCTTCCACGGAAGCGTAGGGCTTGCGGTCGACGGCGCGGTGCAGGTCGGCATAGCCTTCCTCGGCGGTCACAGCGTCGATGCGCAGCCGGCGCATGAAAGTTTTGATGACCGTCGGTTTATTTTTCGGCGCCAACGAGAAGGCGATCGCTTCGACCTGCGCTTTCAGGAGATTCTCCAACATGTCGGGCCGTTGTTGGAGCAGCCTGCCCTGCACGACGATCGCTTGGCTGGTGTACTGCTGCTTGAGTTCGGCAAATTCGCCGGTGACGTTGAAGCCCTTTTGCTTCAAGCGCCGGCTGAACACGCCGTCGAGCACGGCGGCGTCGATGGTGCCGTTTTCCAAGGCTTGCATCTGGATCGTCTGGTCGCCGATCACCTGAATCTGAATCTTGTCGCGCTGGTCGTCGAGACCGAAGTGCTCGAGCCAGAGCATGATGCCCATCCAGACCGTGCCGCCGATGCTGGTGACGCCGAAGCGCTTGCCGCGCAGCTCTTCGGCTTTCTTGATCGATGGACGGGTGACGAGATCGTAGGTGTTGCGGCTAGAAAAGGCCGCGAGCATTTTCAGATCATGGCCGGCGGCGATGGCGGCTAACGTCGCACTTCCGCCGGTGCTGCCGATATGAATGTCACCCGAGGCGAGCCCCGCGACCAAAGTTGGCGCGCCGCGAATGAAAATCTGCTCCGAGTCGATGCCGTATTTAGCGAGGATTCCTTGCTCCTCGGCGATCCACAGCGGCATCACCCGCGCGCTCATGGCGGCGTAGCCGATTACCAGCTTCGATGGCACGGCGGCGAAGACGGAGAATGGCCACGACAAATTTATGGTTCCGAAGAGAAGCGCGGCGAGTAGGACGCGATGACTACTTTTCATTGATAGAAAAATTCCTTTCGGATCGATCTACCACAAAGAGCATAAAGTTCACATGGGAAGGACCAGTACCCTGAATTGCGCGCAAAAAGGCGTGGGCTGTATCGTCAGTGCAACGACTCCGAATGACAGCAAAATATTTTTTGTGTCCTCTGCGTTCTTTGCGGCCACATGATTCCGAGACCGCGTTTGTCCGGGTGAGGCCGGCCCCTACTTTGTGACCTTTGTGGTTAAAGATTGCTAATCTTGAAACTGTTCCAGCCACTGGGCGATGACTTCGACCATCTCAGCTGTGTGGAGGTTGTAGAAGTGGTTGGCGCCGTCGACCCGTTGATATTTCGACTGGCCGCCGGCAGCAGCGACGATTTCCTGGGCGTACTCGTGAAAAAGCGGCGGCTCGGCGCCGCCGGCGATGGCCAGCACCGGGCAGCCGACATTCTTGGCATGAGGCCGGCAATCGTTGCCGTCGTCTTTGCCGTATTTGTCCAAGTGCGTGCGCGCGGTGAAGAGCCCAGGATTCACGCCCACCGGCACCATCATCAGCTCTTCGCTTTGGCCGTCCGCGACCATCTGCTCCGCGGTGGCGATCAGTTCGCGAAACTTCGGCTGCCGAACGACGCGTTCTGAGTAAAATTGTTTCGGCGTTGAGCAGGCAACGATGCTGGCAATGTCGCTGCGCCGCTGGGAGCCCTGATAGATGATCGACTTGATGGCACCCAGGCTATGGCCGATGAGAATGAAGCGCCGGTAGCCATGGCGTTTGAGAAAGTTGATCGCCGCGTCGAGATCGGCGACGCAGTCTGCGAGATTCTCATAGGCCGAGCCGCCGAATTTCTGTAAATTGCCCGCCCGCGCGATCCAATCATGTCCGCGCGTATTGATGACAAAGCAATGATAGCCGCGCTGCGCCAACCCCTCGCCGAAGTTGAACAGCGGCGGCAAGTAAAAATTCATCGCCACGCCGTGCACGAAGATCAAGCCCAGGTCCGATGCGCCGTTGGGCGGCGTGAGCAGTGCGCCGTGGAGACGTTCGTTGTCGGCGGTTTTGAAGGTGTGGATATGAGTTTGGTAGTTCATAAATTAATTTTAACGATCCTTATGATATGGTAGCTGGCAGGTGTCAAGGTGACATCGCTCGGGGCGATCCAAGAGGCGCATGCGTGATCGTGGCTCTGGATCCGCCGTGCCACGGAATCGCTTTAACCTTACGGCCTGAGGTGGCATATACTTTTGCTAAGAGCCAAAACTCCGTCGCAAAAGAGCCAGATCTGAAGGCCTATACCTTCCCCGTCGAGCTGCAGGTATATGACGGTCGCTGGCGTGCCGTCGTCCGATCACTCCCCGGCGTCCTACTTTGGGCTACAGCAACCAGGAAGCGCTCAAAGCGCTTCAGGAGGCCGCCCAGGCATATATTCAGACTCTTCTGGAACTAGGGAAACCGGTTCCTTCGTCGGCAGACATTGAGGCGATAGAGAGCCCAGCGGTCAACGTTATCGTATGACCGATATCGGCGATCTCGTCCACAACATCGGTTTCAAAGGGATCACATAACCGCTGCTGGAACCGTTAGTGAGATTGAGTGATGGATGATCTATTTTTTAGATATCCGCTGATTGTTGCCGGCAATTCCAACTCACTCTCTAAATTGCCTCAGCCAGTCCGCGAGGATCTCGATCACTTCGGCTTCATGGTCGCGGTAGAAATGATCGGAGCCGGGGACGATTTTGTAGCTTGCGCTGGCGCCGCCGGCTTGGGCGAGTTCTTGCGCGTATTCCGGGAAGAACGGATGCTCGGCGCCGCCGGCGATGGCGAGGTGTGGGCAGCCTAAGCGGCCGGCGTGGGGGCGCACGTCGTTGTTTTCATGCTTGCCGTATTTATTCACGAACGTTTCAGCGCAGAACAGCGCCATGGCGCCGCTGGCGCGCGCCCAGAGAAATTCTTTGGCCTTGCCGCCGGCGACCATGGTTTCAGCTTGCTCCATGATCGCTTTGAACTCGGGCTGCTCGGCGGCGCGCGCCGAGTAGAACTGTTTCGGACAGGAACAGGAGATCACCCCGATCACGTCTTGGCGCCGGCGGGTTCCTTGGTAGAGCAGCGACTTGATGCAGCCCAGGCTATGGCCGACGAGGATGAAGCGTTTGTAGCCCTGCCGGCCCAGACATTCCAAGGCGCCGTCGTAGTCTTTGGCGCTGTCCTCGAACTTTTCATAGGTCGCGCCGCAAAAGTCGGTGAGATCGCCGGCGCGGCTGATCCAGTCATGACCGCGGGTGTTGATGACGAAACAGTGGTGGCCCCCTTCGGCCAAAGCCGGGCCGAAGGTGGCGAGCGGCGGCAGATAAAAATTCATCGCCACGCCATGGACGAGCAGGAGCGCGACATCGGACTTGCGCTCGCGCGGCGTGAACAGCAGGCCGTGCAGAGTTTCTCTGTCGCTGGTTGTGAAACTTAGTAATCGGGTTTCGATAGTCATAGCGGCGTATCCCTTCCTGAAACATCGCCGAGGAGAATTTTCTTCAATTTGGCGATTATCGATTTGTCGAGATCGTAGAAACCCGCAATCGTCTTGGCCGTCGTTGGCCCATCGATGGGCGCCAAGTCGAGGCGCGCTTTCTTGGCGTCGGCGAGGAACTCAGGGTCTCGCATGGTGTCCATGAAAGCTTTTTGCAAAATCGCCAGCCGATCTTTGGGTGTGCCCGGCGGCGTCGAGTAGCTGCGAAAGCTCGTGCCGAAGGCATGGTCGAGGATCTCCAATAACTGGCGCGCGTCTTTGGTCTTGGCATGGTCGATGGCGATGGGCACGTCTTTCAACTCCGGATGGCCCTTGAGCGAGGTTTGGATCAGCACTTTCACCTGGCCGGTCTCGAAGCCTCTCGCCCATGTCGGTTTCATCGACTCCCAGGCCCAGCAGGAGCCGGCGACTTCGCCAGCCTCGGCGGCGAGACGAATCGGCCCCGTACATTTGTAGCCGTCGATCACGCGCACCGGTAGACCGATCGCTTCGCGCAGAATTCTCGCGGTGTCCGAAGTCACGCCGCCCGGGCCGTGTCCGCCCATTTTCACTAGCTCTTTGCTGGCGAGCCAGCCTTCGAGGCTAGTGATGCCGCTCGCTTTGGTGAGCGCACAGACGCCATGATCGGCCACGGGCACGCCGAGCCAGCCGAATTTGCGGCCGTCGAACCGCGCGGCTTCATTGCCGAGCACTTGTTGCAAGACCAGCGTACCGACGAAATGGCCGACAGTGAGACCATCGGGCTTGGCTTGGTTGTAAACATGGTTCGCCGCGATGAAGCCGACGGCGCCGGTCATGTTTTCAACCAGTGTGGTCGGATTGCCAGGAACATGTTTGCCGAAATGGCGCGCGATGGTGCGGGTGTAAACATCGAACCCACCGCCCGCTTCGTAGGCGACGATGAAGCGAATGGTTTTGCCGCGGTAAAAACTGTCCTGGGCGAACGCGGGAAGTTCAGTTACGAGAACGCCGAGTATGAGCAACCAGGCGAATTTAGCGTCGTGCAGTTTCACGATGATTGTCCTCCGTAAATCAAGGAAGGGCGTAGGCCATACGCCGCATTTGACTATGTACGCTACTTCCCACCATACTCCGCCGCCATTTTTTCGAAGAAGCCGCTGTCGTCGATTCGCTTCATGATGCTGGAGTCGATCAGGCTCTCGACTTTGAGGCTGCCGATCTTGGGGTTTTGCGGTGCTAGCAGGCGCTGCAGGATGCGCATGCCTTCCAGGGAGACGTAGGGCTTGCGGCCTTCTTCCAGGCGCACCAGCGTGGCGACGTCTTGGTGGCGCCTTCGGCGGCGGCGCTGTCGGTCATCCTGAATTGCTTCGTTAGCGTTTCCAACACGGCGGGTTTGTTGCGCGGATGCCCTATGAAGGCCATGCCTTCGATGAGCGCCATCATGACGCCTTGCAAGGTATCGGCGTTTTGCTGCAAGTATGGCCTTTCGACGAGCACGGTCATTCCCACCGAGGGCAGTTTGGTTTGCTCGCAGCGTCCCAACACGGTGAAGCCTTTGTCCGCCAAGCGGCGGCTGAGAAATGGCGGGACAACGGTCACGTCGATGAGGCCGGCTTCGAGGGACTGCGCCAGGACCGTGACGTCGCCGATGACGATCATCTGGATATTGTCTCGGCGTTCGTCCATGCCGAAGTGTTCCAGCCACACCGTCGCGGTTTTCCAAACACCGCCGCCAACGCTTTGTACCCCGAATCGCTTGCCGGCGAGATCTTTGGCGCTCTTGATATTGGGGCGCGCGACTAAATCGAGACTTTCCCGGCTGCTCAAGCTGGCGATGATCTTCATGTCGCGGCCGCCCACCGCCGCTGCCAACGCCGTAGTCGCACCGCCGTAGGCGATCTGCGTGTCGCCGGATACTAGCGTCGCGATCTGCGACGGATTGCCGCGCACCCAGACGACTTTCGAATTGACGCCGTACTTGCCGAAGAAGTTGCGCCGCTGGGTGACCCAGAGCGGAATTGACGAGGTGCTCATGCTGGCGTGGGAGATGATCGCCTCGCCGGGGGCGGCGGCGAGATAGTTATTCGATGCCAGGATGGCCGAGATGATAAAAAATACCAATCGGGTCATTTGTCTCATTGCACCAGCCTCCGAGTGATTGCTTTACGTCGAATGCTTGCCGCGAAGATTGTCGGAATATAGCTGCAATCGATCGAGCCAAGCAAATTAAACAAAGAAGATAAAGGGATTTCATCGCAGAGGCACAGAGGTCACCGAGTGGAGATTCGGAATCGGAATACCTCCCGCAAAGGCGCCAAGGCGCGAAGTGATGGGCCGCGGCCTGTCATCCCGAGTGGATGCGAGGGATCTAAGAAAGATTTCTCCCTTCGGTCGAAATGACATGTTCCTCTTACCTTTGGCCTTTGCGGCCTTTGCGCGAGACGATCCGAAACCGACCGGTGCGGCGGGAAGCGCACCCTATGAAAACCTCTGTGCTCGTAGCCGGTGGTGCAAATAGTCGAACCATGCCTTGGTGGTGAGTGCGGAATTGTTCAACGCAGCCGGTAAAGATCGCCGCCCAATTCTATTCTTGACTTTGTTAACTGAATTACTTAGTTTAAGCCTTCCTGAGGATTGACTCATGAAAGTCGGCTCAAAAGCATACTATGGCTTCCTCGCGTTGGTCGAGTTGGCGGGCAATTATAAGATCCGCCGCACCACCCAGGTGAAAGAGATCGCCAAGGATCAAGGCATTCCTTCGGAATATCTCGGCCAGATCATGGTCTTGCTCAATCGCGCGCGTTTGGTGCATGGCTCGCGCGGACCGGGCGGCGGCTATATCTTGGCGCGGCCGCCGGAAACGATCACGGTGAAAGAAGTCATCGAAATCTTGGAAGGCCCGTTTGCGACACTGGAAATGCGCGCCCGCCCCAAAGGCGGCACTGGCGCGCTGGCGACGGAGCGCTTGATTCAGACTTGGGCGAAGGGCGTGGCGGCGATGGAGTCGGTGTTGGAAGACACCACCCTCGCCGATCTGTGTAAGCCGGAGCAAGAGTCTTACATGTATTACATCTGAAGTTCGCGGCGAAATTTTTTTGGAACAATAACTGACTTAACAAATCAACTTACTTTTGATTGCGGCGCTGCGGCGCGAAGCCGATAAATAATCGCCGGAGGCGAATCATGGAAAAGCAGCTAACCTGGAAAGAGAAACTTGGCGACAGAATTCCCGCCGATCTCGGCCGCGAGATTGATATCTTCGAGCAGCAGATGGAGCTGCGCAAGGCGGGCAAGATCGACGAAAAAGTTTTCGCGGAAACAAGATTGCGCCGCGGCATCTACGGCCAGCGCTACGACAATGGCCAGCGCCATGACGGCAAGCGCATGCAGAAACTCAAGCTCTCGGCCGATGTGGTCAAGGGACCGGACACGCTGTGGGATGCGCCGGGCATGGTGCGCATCAAGATTCCCTTCGGCGGCGTGACGCCGGAGCAGCTCGAGACTTTGGCCGATCTTTCCGAGGAGTATGCCGACGGCGTTACGCATGTGACGACGCGCCAGGATTTTCAGTTTCATTACGTCCACATCGACGACACCCCGGCGCTGATGCGCCGGCTCGCTGCCGTCGGCATCACGACCCAGGAGGCTTGCGGCAACGTCGTGCGCAATGTGACGGCCTGCCCGCTGGCGGGCATCTGCCACGAAGAGACCTTCGACACCACGCCCTACGCCAAGGCCTGCGCCAGGTTTCTCATGGGTCATCCCGATACCCAGGATTTCGGCCGCAAGGTGAAGATCGCCTTTTCCGGCTGCGAGCAAAATCCCTGCGGCCTGGTGACCATGCACGACATGGGCGCCATCGCGAAAACCAGAGTTGTCGACGGCAAGCAGGTGCGCGGCTTCGCTTTCTACGTCGGCGGCGGTCTGGGCTCGGTGCCGTACAAGGCCAAACTGTTCGATGCGTTCTTGCCCGAAGAAGAGTTGCTGCCGACCATGCAAGCGATCTCGCGGGTGTTCGCTCGTCTGGGCGAAAAGCGCAACCGGGCGCGCGCGCGCATTAAGTTTTTAATCGCGCATCTCGGCGTTGAAGAATTTAAAAAACTGGTGGCCGCAGAGCGGCAAAAGCTTTCTGCCGATGGACGCTGGACCGATTACTTGAAATCGGTCGACGACCCGACCGAGGAAGCGCTCAAGGCCGGCGTCAGTCTCAATGGCCATCAGCGGCCGGAAGGCTTCGACGCCTGGTACAAGACCAATGTCTACAAGCAGCGCCAAGCCGGCTACGTCGCCGCAACGGTATCGCTGCCGCTGGGCGATGCCAGCGCCGATCAGCTGCGCGCGCTGGCCGACATCGCGCGACGCTTCGTCAAAGACACCCTGCGCACCACGGTGGAGCAGAATATTTTGTTCCGCTGGGTTAGCGAGGCCGATCTGCCGGAATTTTATCTGGCACTCAAAGCCATCGGCCTAGGCGCAGCGGATGCGGCGACCATCGTCGACGTGACCTCCTGCCCCGGTACCGACACTTGCAAGCTCGGCATAGCGTCATCTCGCGGCCTGGCGCGGGAACTGCGCCAGCGCTTGAACGAAAAAAGTTTGCAGTTGGACGAAGCGGTGAAAAATCTCCGCATCAAAGTCAGCGGCTGTTTTAACTCCTGCGGCCAGCATCACATCGCCGATATCGGTTTCTACGGCATCAACCGCAACGTCAAGGGTTATCAGGTGCCGCATTTCCAAGTGATCTTGGGCGGCAAGTTTCACGACAACGCCGGCGAGTACGGCGTCGCCATCGGCGCCGTGCCGTCGAAGCGGATTCCCGAAGCGCTGTTGACGATTATCGAGTTTTACATGCGCCGGCGGCTGAAGGACGAACGGTTCCAAGATTTCGTCGCCCGCATCGGCAAGAAAGCGGTGAAAGAGCTGCTCGAAGATTTGACCCAAATTCCCGCCCATGATGTCGATCGTTCCTTTTACAGCGATTGGGGCGATCCGCGCGAGTTTACCCTGGCCGACATGGGCGTCGGCGAATGCGCCGGCGAGGTGGTGAGCCAGGCTGAATTCACTCTGGCCGCCAGCGAGCGCGAGCTGTTCGAAGCGCAGTTGCTGTTGGACGCCGGCCACGCACAACCCGCGGTGCAGGCGGCCTACGCGTCCATGGTGCGCGCGGCGCAGGGTCTAGTGAAAGATCAAAATCCATCAATTTCAGAAAACGACGAGCAAATCGTCGCCGAGTTCACCCAGCGCTTTTATGACACGCAGCTTTTCTGGGACAAGTACGCCGGCGGCAAGTTCGCCGAGTATTTATTCAAAGCCAAGGAGTTTGTCGGCGCCGGCAAAACCGCTGATGCCGACCGCGCCGTCCAGCTGC
>JBGTCC010000601.1:0-7729 GCA_041749055.1 Thermodesulfobacteriota bacterium
GACCCGGCCGACGGCGGTGAATTTATTCTGGGCGCTCGAGCGCATGCGCGCAGTCTATTTTTCCCAGCGAGCCAAGGGCTTCGCGACTGTTCGCCGTGGGCTCAAAGACGCGGCATTGCAGATTTTTAAGGAAGACATCGCCGCCAACAAAATGATCGGCAGGTACGGCGTTCCGCTCTTGCGCGACGCCAAACAGATCATGACCCACTGCAACGCCGGCGCGCTCGCCACCGCCGGCTACGGCACGGCCATCGGCGTCATGCGTGCGCTCAAGGAAGCGGGCCGGCGGTTTGAAGTTTATGTTAACGAAACCCGGCCGTTTCTCCAGGGTGCTAGACTGACCGCTTGGGAACTCAAGCAAGAGAAAATTCCGGCGACGCTGGTGACCGATAACATGGTCGGTTACCTGATGCAGCAGGGGAGAGTAGACGCGGTGGTGGTGGGTTGTGATCGGGTGGCCGCCAATGGCGATGTCGCCAATAAGATCGGCACTTACACGGTCGCCGTGTTAGCCAAGCACCACGCCATTCCCTTCTACGTCGCCGGGCCGACCTCGTCGATTGATATCGATTGTCCGGCCGGAAAAGATATTCCCATCGAGCAGCGCGATGGCAAAGAGGTGTCGCATATTTTCGGCAAGGCATTGGCGCCCAAGGGCATGAAAGTATTCAATCCGGCATTCGACGTGACCGATCACAAGCTCGTCACGGCTATCATTACCGAGCGCGGAGTGATAAATCCTCCCTACCGACAAAACATTCGCAGCCATGTCAGTGATTGAAAAACCCGAAGAACTCGAAGCCTACTTTCAGACCGCCGGCAAGCCCTGTGACCGCTGGCGCGTCGGCACTGAGTACGAAAAGGTCGGCGTCGACCGGAGCACCGGCCAGGCCATTCCATACTTCGGTCCGCGCGGCGTCGATCGCATCCTGCGGGAAATGATCGAGCGCTACGGCTGGGAGCCGGAGGAGCAAGACGGCAACATCATCGCGCTCAGCCGCGGGCGGACGCAGATCACTTTGGAGCCGGGCGGCCAGATCGAGCTCAGCGGCGAACCCTGCGATAGCATTCACTGTACCTACGCCGAATTCACCCAACATATCCGCGAGCTATTAGAAGTCTGCGAGCCGCTGGGTATAACTTTTCTCGGTCTGGGCATGCAGCCGGTCAGCCGCTTGGATGAGATCCAGTGGGTGCCGAAGAAGCGCTATCGCATCATGGGGCCGTATATGCCGACCGTTGGCACGCTTGGCCAGCGCATGATGAAGCAGACCGCCACGGTGCAGGCCAATATCGACTTCCTCGACGAGAATGACGCGATGCTGAAGTTTCGCACCGGCATGGGGCTGGCGCCGGTGCTCATTGCCATGTTCGCCAACTCGCCGATCTGCGACGGCCGGTTGAACGGCTACCGCAGCTACCGCGAGCATATCTGGACCGACACGGATAAGAGCCGTCAAGGCTTGCTGAAATTTGCCTTCGAGCCGGAAGCGACCTTCGCCCACTATGTCGAGTATGCCCTCGACGTGCCGATGTACTTCATCATTCGCCATCACGACTACATCAACATGACCGGCGTGACTTTTCGCCAGTATTTGAAGTATGGCCACAACGGCGAGCGCGCCACCGTCGAAGATTGGGCCGATCATCTGACCACGCTTTTCCCGAGACCCGCATCAAGCGCTACATCGAAGTGCGTTCCGTCGACAGCCAGCCGCCGGAGCTGATGCCGGCGCTGTCGGCGCTGATTAAAGGGGCATTCTACGACAACGACTGCTTGCTAGCGGCGTGGGATTTGGTCAAAGGCTGGACTTGGGACGAGCGCAACGAGGTTTATCTCGACTCCCATGCTAACGCGCTGGCGGCGCGCTTCCGGCGCCATAGCCTGCTCGATCTCGCCAGGGAGTTTTTGGCAATCGCCGCGGAAGGATTACGCCGGCAGCATGTGGTCAACGACTTGGGTGACGATGAAACGATTTATCTCGAACCCCTCAAAACCCTTTTGTCCCAAGGCAAATGTCCAGCCGACGTGATCGTGGAAAAATGGCAAGGCGAGCTGCACCGCGACGTCAGAAAATTAATCGACTTCACTGCTTATAAGCTGCCGTGAATTTCGTACGGAGGGCGTTCGATCCTTCTCCGTCATTCCTGTGCAGGCGGAAATCCATCCGATAGATTTGAACCTGGATGCCCGCGTCCGCGGGCATGACGGACACTGGTTGCAGCTGACAGCTGGGATTCTAATCATTGGCGAAATTGTCACGTACCAGTCTTCGGTGGTCCAACTCAACTAGCCGCGCGACAATTTCGTTCTCGGCCACGCCGGTGAAGCTGGTCAAATATCGCCGTTTGAGTTCCATGACCCGCCGATAGCTTTCTTCCATGCGCGCGCGCACCGGCGCGTAGCGGCCCGCTTCATCGCAGAGAAACTCAAAAGCCGCGACGGCTTGGTCGATCTCATGGCAAAACAACAGGACATCGACGCCGGCGCGGACGGCGAGGGCGCTGGCCTCTTCGACGCTGTAATGGTCGCTGATCGCCCGCATGGCTAAATCGTCGCTGAAAATAACACCGGCAAACCCGAGTTGCTGGCGCAGGAGGCCAGTGATAATCGCTTCGGACAGAGTCGCCGGCAGATTCGCATCGAGGGCCGGGTAGGTGACGTGGCCGGTCATCATCGCTTCAATTTGATTTCGGCAAGCTGCCGCGAAGGCCGGCAGTTCGGTGGCCTGAATCTCCGCCAGCGACTTGGTCACCAGCGGTAACTCAAAGTGCGAATCTTTGTCGGCGTCGCCATGGCCGGGAAAATGTTTGCCGCATGGGATGATGCCGCCGTCGCGCAGCCCTTTGGTCCAGGCCAGGGCGATTTCGCTCACGCGCTCGGGGTCGGCGGCGAAGGCGCGGTCGCCGATGACCGGACTTTGCCGGTTCGACTGAACGTCGAGCACCGGCGCGAAGTTTAGGTTGATGCCCGCTAGCGTCAGTTCCGTCGCGGTTGCCTGGCCGAGGCGGTAGGCTAGCTCGGGATCGTTGCGCGCGCCGATGTGCCCGGCAGAGGGAAAGTGGCTGAACGGGCGCGGCAGCCGATGGGCGCGGCCGCCTTCTTGGTCGATGGCGATAAAGGGCGGCATGGTATCGAAGGATTGCCAAATCGCGCGGCACAAGGATACCAGCTGCGCCGGCATGGAACAGTTGTTTTTAAACAGGATTATGCCGGCAAACTGGTACTCTTCGATCAGCAACCGTTCTTCGCTAGTGAGAGCCTCGCCCTGAAGGCCGACGAGGAACATTTGGCCGATTTTTTGCCTTAGTCGGTCCATGGTCATCGGCCATAGTATAACCTAGACAAGCTTCCGGCCAACGTGTAAATTCACTCATTCCAATGGCCAAGGCGAAGTACATAGTGGTCGAAGGGCCCATCGGCGTGGGCAAGACCAGTCTAGCCAAGATTCTAGCCAATGAGTTTCAGTCGCGCCGGCTCTTCGAGCGGGTGGAAGACAATCCGTTCTTGTCCAAGTTCTACCAGTCGCGGGAGACCTACGCCTTCCAAAACCAGACGTTCTTTCTGTTGAGCCGCTATCGCCAGCAGACTGAGCTCGCGCAGCAGGATCTATTCACCGAGGGCACGGTTTCGGACTATCTGTTTGCCAAGGACCAGATCTTCGCCGCTTTGACGCTGAGCACCGAGGAGTTGAATCTTTACCAGCAAATCTACGCGCTATTGAATACCCGCGTGCCTAAACCCGATTTAGTCGTTTACCTCCAGGCGCGCCCGGAGGTGCTTTACAAGCGAGTCAAAAAGAGGGATAAAAAATACGAGAAAAGCGTCACTTTCGAATACCTGACCGAAGTAGCCCAGGCGTACAATCAGTTTTTTTTCCACTACGACGAGACGCCGCTGCTGGTGGTGAATACTTCGGAGATCGATTTCGTCTCAAGCAGCAAGGATCTGGCTGACTTGATCAAAGAAATCAACGGCATGGGTTCGGGGACGCAACATTATATACCGCTTGGATCCAGGTAATCTGGACCGAGACGGATGCCAAAAGGCGCTGGTTACGGAGAGTTAAGCGGCTCTCCGGTTAGTTATTGGCCTTCCGGCTCGGTCTGGAGGGCTTTTTGTTATTTGGAGGGTAGATCATGGGCGACAAGATCACCGTACCGCATATAGTGAAAATGAAGCAGCGAGGAGAGAAGATCACCTGCTTGACTGCTTACGACTATTCCTTCGCGCGGATTCTCGACGAAGCCGGCGTCGAGATGCTGTTGGTCGGCGACTCCCTGGGCTGTGTCGTCCAGGGCTGCGCCAATACTCTCGCCGTCACCATGGACGAGATGATCTACCACAGCCGCCTGGTGGTGCGCGGGCGTAAGCGCGCTCTGGTCATTAGCGATATGCCGTTCATGTCCTATCAGGTCGGCAAGGACGAGGCGCTGCGCAACGCCGGGCGCTTTTTCAAGGAAGCCGGCGCCGAGGCGATCAAGCTCGAAGGCGGCGTCGCGGTGCAAGAATCGATTCGCGCCATCGTCGGCGCCGGCATGCCGGTTATGGGCCATATCGGCCTGACACCGCAGTCGGTGCATCAGTTTGGCGGTTATAAGATTCAGGGGCGGGAGAAGGAGCGGCGCGAAGCGGTGCTGCGCGATGCCGTCGCGGTGGCGGAGGCCGGGGCGTTTGCGGTGGTCTTGGAAGGCATCCCTCAAGACTTAGCCGGCGAGATTTCCGAGCGCTTAGCCATTCCGACCATTGGCATCGGCGCCGGCTTGCAATGCGACGGGCAGGTGCTGGTGATTCACGATATGCTCGGCCTGTTTGACGACTTCGTGCCGAAATTCGTCAAACGCTACGCCGACGTGAAGCAAACCATGCTCGGTGCGGTGAAAGAATTTGTCGGTGAAGTTAAAGAGCGCAAGTTTCCCGCGGAGGAGCATTCATTTAAATAAGATGGAGTGATGGAGTACTGGAGTGTGGGGTTGTTCGGATTGCAGATTGAGCCAATACTCTATCACTCCAGTACTCCAATTCAGGCTCTACGCGGCTTTATGCAGATCATCGAACAGATTACCGGCATGCGACTGTGGAGCGAGGACGAGCGGCGCCAAAGGCGCCGCATCGTCTTTGTGCCGACCATGGGGTCGCTGCACGAGGGCCACCTCTGTCTGGTGCGCGATGCCAGGACCAGGGGCGATCGGGTGGTGGTTTCGATCTTCGTCAATCCGATGCAGTTCAGCCCGAGCGAGGACTTCGCCAAGTATCCACGCGATCTGAGGCGCGACCAGGCGCTGCTCGAGAGCCTCGGCGTCGATGTGCTATTTCATCCGACCGTGGCGGAGATTTATCCCGATGGTTATCAGACGCACATCGACGTGGAAAACTTGAGCTTGCCGCTCTGCGGCATGGTGCGCCCCGGCCATTTTCGCGGCGTCGCCACGGTGGTCGCCAAACTCTTCAACATCGTCCAGCCGCATGTAGCGATCTTCGGCGAAAAGGATTTTCAGCAGCTCCAGGTGGTGCGCCGCCTGGTGTGCGATTTAAGCATGGACATCGACATCGTCGGCCATCCGATCGTGCGCGAAGCCGACGGCCTGGCGATGAGTTCGCGCAACGCCTATCTGACTCCGGCAGAACGGCGCGCCGCGGTCTGTTTATCGCGCGGCTTGTGCAAGGCGGAAATGCTGGTGCAGCGCGGCGAGACTGGCGCCGCGGCATTGCTCCATGCAGTCACCGCGGCTATCGCTCAAGAACCCTTGGCGCAAATCGAATACGCCAAGCTCTGCGATCCCGAATCGCTCCATGAAGTCGATCAGTTACAAGGTGCGGCGCTGCTCGCTTTAGCGGTGCGTTTCGGCCGGGCGCGGTTGATCGACAATCGCGTCATCAAGAATTAGCCGAAAATAACATGGCAGAAGAAATTCCAGTAAAGCCTAAGATCCGTTGGCGCGACAGCTTACGGCGCGATTTCCTCGCCGGCATGCTGGTATTTTTGCCGGTGGCGATCACGCTTTGGTTTATCGGTTGGATGATCGATTTGCTTGACAGCGTCTTGGCGGTCATGCCCGACGCGTTTCATCCCAACTTTTACCTGCCGTTCGCGATTCCCAAACTAGGCGCGCTGGTCACGGTTCTATTGATACTCTTCCTGGGCATTCTTACACGTGGCGTCGCCACCCGGCGCTTCCTCGCCGCCTGGGAAAGCGTCCTGGTGAAGATTCCGATATTCCGCGGTATCTACAGCGCCGTGCAAAAACTGGTGCAGACGTTTTTCGGCCAAACCCAGGCTAACCGCCAGGTCGTCATGATCGAATATCCGCGCGTCGGGGTGTACACGGTGGGCTTCGCCATGGGCCGGGCATGGGCCCACCTCGAGGAAAAAAAGAACGCCCAGTTGGTCAATGTCTTCGTGCCGACGACGCCAAACCCGACCGCCGGTTTTTTTCTGCTCGTGCCGATCAGCCAGGTGACGCCGCTCAACATGACCATGGAAGAAGCGCTCAAACTGATCACCTCGAGCGGCCTAATCACGCCGGACTACAAGAACCGCATCAATGGCAACTAAAAAATCCGCCGCCGCCGGCGAGCAGATCATCTGCGTCAACCGCCAGGCGCGCCACAACTATTTCATCGATGAGGTGTTTGAAGCGGGCCTGGTGCTGGTCGGCAGCGAAGTCAAATCACTGCGCGACGGCAAGGCCAACTTGGTCGATAGCTACGCGCGCATTCACAAGGGCGAAGCGTTTCTCGTCAACTCCCACATCAGCGCCTATCCCGGCGCGAACCAGTTCAATCATGAACCGGCGCGGCTGCGTAAATTGCTATTGCACGAACGCGAGATCGAGCGGCTCACCGGCAAGACCAAAGAAAAGGGCCTGACGCTGGTGCCGCTGAGAATGTATTTCAAAAATGGCCGGGCCAAGGTCGAACTTGGCCTCGCCCGCGGCAAAAAGAACTACGACAAGCGGGAAACCTTAAAGCGCAACGAGGCCGCGCGAGAAATCGACCGGTCCATACGCGCTAGGCGCTAGGCGGCGCCTGCGGCGCCGGTTCAACGTTCAACGTTTAAAAGTTCAAGCTGGCTGCTTCGATGCGATTTGCAGTTGCCGTTTCCGACGTTGAACCTTTGAACCTTGAACCCTTGGATGGCCTTCGCCAGATGAACCGGTCTGGAAACATGCAACTCAAAACGCTACACTATCCTTGAGCATAAGGGGGCGACGTGGTTTCGACGGGGGTAGGAAGTCAGAGTGGCATGCCGGGGTTCTGTTATCCCGTTAAACAAACAGATCTGCAAATATAAACGCAGACGATTTTGAATATCAACTAGCTGCTTAGTCGCAGTTAGCGTCTTACCGGTTTTCTCCCGCGGGGCCGGATAAGATGTCATTCAGTGGGATAGGCCGATTCCTCTGCCGGAGGGGCTAAGGCCGAAATCTAAGCCGGATAGCTTAAGAAACCCTGCCGTTGGGGGCTCGAAAAGCGAAATTAAATTGGCGGCTAAGCATGTAGTCATAGCTGATGGAAGACCTTCGGACGGGGGTTCGATTCCCCCCGCCTCCACCATTTAACTTTCCAGCCTGTTCCTATCAAGTCCATCAAGTCGTTGTATTAGCGGTAAAATTATTGATATAGTGTCCGGCATGGTCCGATGCTGTCCAGCCAAAGCTACCCCATAGTGGGGGTAACTTTGGGGGTTGCTGGTAGACCTGGAAAGTGAGTTACCCCCACATGCCG
>JBGTCC010000602.1:0-11608 GCA_041749055.1 Thermodesulfobacteriota bacterium
CAACAACCAAATCACCGTCGACGTTCATGGTCACATGACCACGCCCGCGGTATTCCGCCAATTCCTGGCCGAAACCGTCTCGCAGAATACACCTAATCGCAAACTCGACATGAGCGACGAGCAGCTCGAAGCCGCCCAGCAACGCCATCTGAACTTCATGGACGACCGCGGCATCGACGTGCAATTAATTGGCCCGCGCCCCATCGCCATGTGGCACTGGATGCGGCCGTTCCTGCAAGAGTTCTGGGCGTTCACGACTAACAATGTAATTGCCCGCATCGTCAAACTGCACCCCGACCGTTTCCGCGGCATGGCGCAACTGCCGCAATCGCGCGACAAGGACACGCGCAACTGCTTGCCCGAGTTCGAGCGCTGCGTCAAAGAGCTGAACTTCGTCGGGGCCTATCTGAATCCAGATCCCGCCGGCGACAAGCAGACTCCCGGCGTCCATGAAGAGTACTGGCACCCGCTCTACGACAAGGCCGTGCAATTGGATGTTCCGCTGATGGTCCATCCGTCGACCACTTATGATCGCAGACTGGAAATCATCCCGGCGAACTATCAGATGAACAACTATCTCGAAGAGTTCGTCGCCATGCAGCTCTACATGCATAGCAAGATTTTCCAGACCTTCCCGAAATTGAAGATCGTCATTTGCCACTGCGGCGGCGGCTTAAATCGCTTCATCCCCAACGACCACCATGTCGGCCAAGGCGATTTCAGTAAGAACCTGTTCTTCGATTCCTGCGTGTACGACGTTAATTATCTGGAAGCCGCCATCAAGCAACGCGGCGTCGATCAGGTCCTCTTCGGAACGGAATCGCCTGGCTCCGGCGGCGCGGTGCGCAAAGACACCGGCAAGCCGTCCGATGACATGATCCCGGTGATCGATGGGCTCGGATTCTTGAGCGCGGAAGACAAGTTGAAGATCTTTCAGAAGAATCCTTTGAAGGTGTTCACCAAGGTGAAGATCTAAAGCATGGCGTATTGGAGTATTGGATTTTCCGAATCATCACTCCATCACTCCAACTCGCCGATCACGGAGTCAAACCGAACCCCCTGAGAAGTAGTTATCGTTTGGAGAATCTACATGATTTACAAAAGCATCAATAAATCAGTGCCCCGCATCGAAGGAGCCGATAAAGTTTCCGGCAACATGCACTACGCGGCGGACTTGAAGTTTCCGCAAGCCTTGGCTGCGAAGATACTGCGCACATCCCTGCCCCATGCAAAGATTTTGAGTATCGACACCCGTAAGGCCGCCAAGCTGCGCGGCGTCCGCGGCATCATTACCGGCGCCGATGTCAAAGGCGTGATGGTCGGGTTGCGTATGAAAGACATGCCGCTGCTCGCCCAGGATCTCGTACGCTACGCCGGGGAACCGGTGGCAGCAGTTGCGGCCGATAATGACGAGATCGCCGAAGAGGCATTGAATCTGATCGACGTGCAATATGAACCGTTGCCCTATGTCACCGATCCGGTGGAAGCCATACGCCCTGGCGCACCGGTGCTACATGACAATCCTGCGGCATACAAGAACGCGCCGGAACGCGACATCGATTTGCCCAACGTGCAGTCCTACGGCAAGTGGTCCAATGGCGATGTCGATGCCGGCTTGCAAAAGGCCGCACGGGTTTTTGAACACACCTTCCGCACGCCGTTGGGATTTCACGGCTATATCGAGCCCCACGCCTGTACCGTGCAGATTCACGGCGACGGTCAAGTTGAGATCTGGGCATCGAACAAAGCGCCTTTCACGCTGCGCGCTCGTTTTGCCCGCGATCTCGGTCTCGACGAAGCGAAAGTCAAAGTTCACATTCTTCCGGTCGGCGGCGATTTCGGCGGCAAGACTTCGGTGGCCGAGGTGCCGATCTGCTATTTCCTAGCTAAGAAAACCGGCAAAGCGGTGCGCATGGTCTTGGAATATACCGAAGAGGTTACTGCGATTTCGCATCGCCATCCGGCTGTAATCACGCTGCGTACCGGTGTCGATGGCGACAACAAGATTTGCGCCATGGCGATCAAAGCGGTGTTTAGCGGCGGCGGTTATGCCGCGCTCAAAGCCAACGCGGAGGTCACCGTCCAAGGCCCGCGCCGCGCCGCGAGCTACTATCGCTTTCCGGCGATCCAGGTCGAAACCTTGTGCGCCTATACCAATCAAGTTCCCTGCACCCAGACACGCACGCCGGGCAGCCCGCAGACCACCTTCGCCGTCGAATCTCAGATCGACATCATCGCCCGCGAGCTCGGACTCGACCCAGTGAAATTTCGCATGAACAATCTGCTCAACGCCGGCGACCCGACACCCTTTGGCCAAAAACTCCAGGGTATCGTCGTCAAAGAAACCCTGACCAAAGCTCTGGATGTCTCCGGCTGGAATAAGCCGAAGGCGAAGCACGTCGGCCGCGGCGTCGCTGTCTACGAACGCCCATCGGGAGCGGGAAAATCCGGAGCGGCAATCACCGCCGAAGCCGACGGCAGCCTCAGCGTTCATTTGGGTGTGCCCGATGTCGGACCCGGCATCCATACAGTGGTCCAGCAGATCGTCAGCGAAGTGCTCGACCTGCCGCGTGATCGCGTCAGCGTTCGCGTCGGCGACACCGACAGCTCGCCCTACGACTCGGGCACCGGCGGCAGCAAGTCGACCAACAGCGTCGGCACCGCCGCCTATCAAGCCGTAACCGAGGTCAAAGAGAAGCTGCTCGCCTTGGTCGCACAAAGGTTTAGCTGCACGCGCGAAGCGATCGCGGAATCGAAGGGCCGGTATAACGTGCCAGGACAAAAACCGATGTCATGCACCGACATGATCCGCCACGCCGTCGCGCAATACGGCGGCGCGATGACGCACTTGAGTAATTACGAACCGGCACGCGCGCCGATCACGTCGTTTGCCGCACAGGTCGCCGAAGTCGAAGTCGACCCGGGCACTGGCCAAGTCAAAGTTACCAAACTCACGACAGTTCATGATTCTGGCACAGTCTTGAATCACTTGAGCTACACGGGGCAAATCGACGGCGGCATTATCACCGGCTTGGGCTTCGCGATGATGGAAGACAACTCGCTCGTCGACGGCAAGATGCCGACAGTCAACCTCGGCGAATTCAAAATGGCCAATATCGCCGATGTGCCGAAACTGACGACGGTGCTGATGGAATCTCCGGCGGGACCGATTCCCTATCAAGGCAAAGCCATAGCGGAAATTCCCAACGTCCCGACCGCCGCCGCCATCGCCAACGCGATCCAAGACGCCTGCGGCGCGCGCATCTTGGATTTACCGATAACCGCGGAAAAGGTTTATGGGGTTCTGAGGAAATAGATTCGGAATCAGCGAATTAACCGCGAAGGGCGCGATTGGATGAACGTTGTCATTTCGAACGGAGAGAGAAATCCTTCGTAGATCCATCGCATTCGCCAGACTGTGTGAAAACTCTTTAGGACCCCTTCGACGAAGCTCAGGGCGAACGGCTAGGGGTGATTAGCCTTGCGCGTATGAGCGATCTTTTCGAAGAAGTCCAGGCAAAAATCTCGGCTTGAGGCTGAGGAATTTTGCCGCGTCGACTCGAATTCGACTTTCTCTTTTCCGTCTTTCCCGCGAAAGCGGGAATCCAGGTTTTGTATTTTCCCATCCAATGCCACCCTGGATGCCGGCCCCGGATCGAGTCCGGGGCAGGCTCTGCGCCGGCATGACGGAACTTCTCTTCGCCGAAAACGAGGAATTTCAATCATCCCGAGAGAGGCAACAAACCTGCCGGGGTCTCGCGCGAGTCCGATCCCTACTCACACGTCGCGCTTATTTCTTCCCCCAAATCTGCTCAAAGAACCCGCTCTTCTCCATCTCGTCGAGAAAACGCGGCTCCATCATCTCTTGCGGCTTGACCGCTTTGGCGCGCGGCTCGGTAGGAGCGATTTCGTCTAGCGTCGATTGGAAGCCTTCAGGTTTCATCGCCAGACGCGGTTCCAACGCCTTGATCTCGACGTTGTAGCTGGCTTCCAGCAGTTTACGGTCGTCGATGCGTAAATACTTCTCCATCACTTTGAAAGTAAAATCTTTGTCGGTGTGCATGATTTTCGCCGCTTCCGCCATGGCGCGCATGAAGCGGCCGATCGCCGCTGTGCGTTTGGCGGCGATCGAACGACGCGTGACGAAAGTCGTGGCGGCGTAGGCGATTTTCAAGTCGGGGCCATAGACCACGTAATGATAACCGAGCTTGAGCGCCTGTGCGTCTGTCGGAACCGTCAACACCGCCGCATCGATCCCCTGAGCGACCAACGCTGCCAATGTCTCCGGCGCGCCGCCGGTTTGCATGAAACTGACTTCGCGCGAATCGATGTTGTAATGGCGCAGCGCCTGCACAGCGAAATAGTGTGGGTTGCTGCCGATGCGCGACACGCCGATGCGTTTGCCTTTAAGTTGCTCAGGCCGTGCGATATCGGGTTTGGCGATCAAGCTGTGAGTCAATAGGCTCTTGATGCCGCCGACGAAGGATGGATCCTTGTTGCCCTGTACCCAGGGGCGGGTAATGCTCGCCGCACCGATCACCGCGACTTCGCTATCACCGGAAAGAATCGCCGCCACCGAGGGCGCCCCTGGAGTCACAAACACCATCGGCACATCCAAATCGTATTTCTTGAACAATCCGGCCTCTTGGGCAATCCAAGGATAAGCCTGGGACATCACCCGCGCCGTGTAGAGCATGTTGACCCGGTCGGCCGCGGGTAGATTCCGCCCCGGCAGCAGCGAAGCGATCAGCACCACTAAAAAAGCGCAAGGCGCAACTTGCCAAAACCGCAAAAGGATCATGATCGGTCCTCCCTTATGGTTAACAATTCGATTGCCTCGTTCTTATAACAATTAGCCTCAAGAAACCAAATCAATTCTCTTTGACAACGGCGCGCCAATTGTAGCAACATCATCCGCAGCCAGACCAAGGAGGCGATATCCATGAGCAGCCACATTGTTTCCACGCCGACCCATGAACGGTGCGTCACATCCTATGCCGCGCGCACGCAATACAAGCCTGGCGTTGTCCATCCGCCCCATATCAAAGTCAAAGACGCCATAGACATCCATTGCCACACCCATGAGGGCCAGCAAGACCCCTACGATCTCGCCCGGCGCGCGTCCTTGGCGGAGATGAAAGGATTGCTGTTCAAAAGCATTCCCGGCGACGATCCGGTGCAGGCGACGCAAGCCGTCCAAGACGACGTCAATCGTTGGGCGGAAAAACAAGCAGGCGTCAAACCCATCAGCTGCTGGTCAGCCTACGTCTGCGGCCGGCAAATGGCGCCGGTGACGGCGAAGATCGTCAGCGAGATGATCGACCGCGGCGTCAGCGCCATCTGGCTGCCGGTGTTTACCCACGCGATCACCATGAGCACCGTCGGCACCTACGGCCGCTTCGTGCGTGGTCGCGAAAACTCTGGCTGGATTGGCCCCATCGGCTGGGACGAAGCGATGCAGGTCGGCCACTACGATCTCGACGCCAACGGCAAACTGAAACCGGAGATCCGCGACATCGTCCATCTCTGCGCCGACCGCAATGTCGCGCTATTCTTCGGCCACGCGACCCATGCGGAGATTTACCAGCTCGCCGAGGAAGTAGAGAAAGCCGGCTTGAAACGCGCCGTCATCGACCATCCCTTCAGCCCGTTCTTGAATGTCTCACCGGACATGATGAAAGAGCTGCGCGGCAGCGGCGTGCTCTTCAACTTCACCTGGGACGAACTCTCACCGCTCTTGGGCGTCGACCCGCAGATTATGTACAACACCATCCGCGAAGTCGGCGTCGAGCATTTCACGCTTTCCAGCGATGCCGGCGAACCATTGTTCCCCGACTCCGTCGAGGCCATGCGCCTGGTGCGCGGCTACATGGAAGCGTTCGGGTTGAATCAGGACGAGCTTTACACCGTGTGTACGAAGAACCCGGCGAAGGTGGTGGGGCTTGCCCTGCAATAATGCATGGCAGGCGGTTCAAAATTTCAACGTTCAAGAGTTCAAGGTGGGCCGGAAGAAATCGTTGAACCGTTGAACCTGGAACCTTGAACGGCGGCTATCTTATTTTAACCCCAACCGATCAAACGTCCCATCTTTCTCCATCTCGTCGAGAAAGCGCCGATCGATCAATTGCTCGGCTTTCACTTGTTTTGCCCGCGGGTCGGTGCGGGCGATCTCGTCTAGGTTGGCTTGAATGGCGCCGGCCTTGATATCCAGTCTCGGCTCCAGGACTTTCAACTCGGCCGTGTAGGCCGCGTCGAAGACTTTGCGGTCGGTCAGGCCAATTTTCCTGCTGATCACTTTGAAAGCCAATTCGCGGTCGCTGACCATGATCTTCAGCGATTCGGCCATGACATGCATGAATTGGCTGACAGCTTTCGGGCGCTTGGCGATTACTGAACGTAAAGTAACAAACCCCGTCGCCACATACGCCGGCTTTATCTCGCGGCCGTCGATGACGTAGTTGAATCCTTGAAACGCGGCGCGGGTGTCCTGCGGCGTCGTCAGCGACGCGGCGTCCACCGCGCCCGTGCTCAAAGCTAGAAACGTCTCTGGCGCGCCGCCGGTTTGGATCAAGTTGGCATCCTTGAGCGGATCGAGGCCCTTCTGGCGCATGCCATACATCGTAAAGTAATGCGAGTTGCCGCCGATGCGGCCAACACCGATCCGTTTCCCCTTCAAGTCTTCCGGCCGTTTAATCTCGGGCTTACCCATAAGACTATGGGTCAATACGTTTTTCACCGAGCCGATAAAAACGAAATCTGTATTGCCGCTGATATAGGCGCGAATTGGCCCCTCGCCGCCGACGATGGCGACGTTACCGCTGCCGCCGCTCATGGCGGCGGTAACGATTCCAGAAGAAGCGATGTAAACCAGCTGAAAGTCGAGATCGTATTTGGCGTAGAGCCGCGCCTCTTCGGCAAACCAAGGCAGCGCCATCGCAACGCTCGGCGCCGACTGCAGGCCGACGAGCCGTTCGACGGCGAAAGCTCGCGAACACAGACCTTGGCCAAGCACAATGGATAGCACCAGGGCTTTGGCGACGCGATAATTAGGGGTAAGCATATCACCCTCCACACAAACCGGGATCTGCTGGTTCATACTACGGGGTCGTCATCATGCACAAGCATCAGCCCGATTTACCGTCGAGCCTCGGTTGCATGAGAATCGGCACATAGACAACGATGAAGATCGCATACGCAATGAGCCACAGCCCTCCGCTCAAAATCACCAACTGGGGAAACCATTGCGGATGTAAAATCGGCAGCAAGCCACGAGTCACGGCAGCAAGATTTACCGCAGCAAAAGCACTTGCCATCCCGGGTCCGACCTTCAGGGGCCTGCCCGTATGCCCTAAAGAAACTCGCGCCATCATGCCCAAGGTTAAGACACCAATGGCGCCCAGCGAAAACGCGTGAAGAGTAAACTGCGGTGGGATAACTGCCAAAACCGACCCAGCCTTCAACGTGAATCCCACGACAATCCAGCTATAACCGAGATGAAGCACCCACAGTAACGGGACACGCCAAAGCCGGTGCGTATACCAACCGCCGAGCCGGATTCCATTGGCGATCGCTGCGACTCCGGCAAACAGGCCGGCGATGCGCGGATCGATGAAAAGAAACTCGGCAAGCGCAAAGGCTATCACGCTGCTTATCGCGAGCCATTCAATTGCGCTCCAGCGTTTGGTCCGAACCCCTTGAAGCGCGCCCTCGGTGAAGAAGGGAATGACCCGCCCGCCCATGATCACGATCAACAAAACGACTAAATCGAGGCCGAGGAGGACTGCTTGATGCGCAAGATTCGGTGCGAAGCCGAGAATCGTCAAATGCACGAGAAGATTTGCCAACCAGAAAACCGCAATTAGCAGAAGAAAAATCAAGTTTCGCCGATCTCCGCGCCGCACAAGTGGCACGCCGATTCCAACAGCAAGGGCCGGCAAAAAGCTAAGATCGACCAGAGCGATTATTTCACCGGACAAGGCTGAAGGAAAAAATGGCAGGATGCGGGCGAGACACCAGATAAGCGTCAGAGCAACTAAGCTCCACCCTTGAGCCGTAGCCATCCCGGTCCAATTACGTACGGCGGTAAGCAGAAAACCGGCAATCACCGCAGCGGTATAGCCAAAAATCATTTCGTGGCTATGCCAACCGATCTGACCGTAATACGAATTCAGGGGGAGCCAGCCAACAAACGTTGGCACCCATAGCGCGATCGAAAGAATCGCAAACAGACCGCTGAGCAGAAAAAACGGTCGAAAGCCAAGGGCAAATAGAACCGGCATAGAACGAACGCAATTCAGACGCGGTTAGAATTCCCCTTTCGCGACCGACCCGCACGCGTTGGAAACTATCGCCGACGATCCCATGGATAAAACTATTTCCTGTAAAGCTGCTTGATAAATCCCGACGACTCCATCTCCTGGACAAAACTCGCATCGACGAAGCTCTTAGGGTCGGCGGCCGCAGCCTTGGGATTTTTCGGCGCCATGTCGTCGAGTAACGTCTTGATCCCGGCGGGATCGGCGTACGGAACATCGAGGAGAACCGACGTGTAGTTTTTGTAGGTTCGTTCGAGCCCTTCCGGGTCGGTGAGCCGGGTATACTTGCCGATGATCGCCTTGGTGCCTTCCTTGTCAGCCTTAACTAGGTGCAGCGCTTCGGTCATGGCCCGAGCGAAGCGGCTCACCATCGGCCGCCGCGATTTGATGGTTGTCTCACGCGTAACAACGCCGTTGCCGTGCAGTGGAATTTTTAAGGTCGCCATGTTGACCAGATCGCGGAAGCCCAAGCGCTCGGCCTCTCTGATAAACGGCTCGTTCATGATCGTGAACTGAGTCAATCCTTTTGAAATCGAGGCGAGCCGTTCGGGATTACCGCCGGCGGGAACGATCTTTACGTCCCTATCCGGATCGATGCCCAAGCGTCGGAGCGACAGCTTCAGGCCCATGTCGGAGATGCTGCCGGCGCGATTGACCGACCCGGTTTTGCCGCGCAGCTGCTCCACCGTCGTGATGTTGGCGGCGCTGATGATGTGATCGATAAAGGTCGGGATGATCGAGAGAATCATGACGAAATCGGCGCCGCCCAGGCGCGGATTGACGACATTGGGCGCGGAAGTAATGACGATGTCGAGATCGCCCGCCACCAGCGCCTGCATCGCCGGCGGCCCGGCGCCGAAGAAGATCAGCTCGGCGACTAATCCCTGCTTAGCAAACATGCCTCGCTCCTGCGCCACCCACAACGGCGTATGCGACGCCGTCATCGCCGCCCAGCCGACGCGCACTCTCTCCTGCGCCGCGCCGAGCTGAAAGTTTAGAACCAAGAGCGAAAGTGTCAGTAGTGCTTTAATAATGATCGTCATGAAACACCTCACGGATTAGAAATCACTCCGGCGAGCAGATAAAATCGAACGGGCAACCACAGGGAGTTGCCCCTACAATTATGATTCTGTTTTGCGCTCCTGGCGTTTTGTGCGGCCAATCCGCCCAATCCGAATCTGCGGTCAGCCATGACGTAGGTTACTTGCTGGCACCAAGCTTCTGAAAGAACCCCGCCTTCTCCAGCGCTTCGACAAACGAGTTGTCATAGAAGTCGCGCGGATTGGCCTTTGCCGCTGCCGGATACTCTTTCTCGTCGAGATAGCCGAACCAGGTCGTGAGCTGCTCCGGACGCAGCGCCAGATGGGTCACGAAATAGGGCGCGTAGAAATCGTAGGTGTCGTCGATCGTCTTGGCGTCTTCGGTCTGGGTGAACTTGGCGATGGCCCGCTTGGCCGCCGCCGGATCGTTCTTGGTCCGCGCCACGCCTTCGGCGATGCCTTTCAGAAACGCAGCGACGGTGTTGGGGTTTTGTTTGATGAATTGTTCGGTGAAGCCATACGCCAACTGCAACCCAGGTATGTTCGACTTGGCGATGTCGACTAGCATGTTCAGGCCGGCGTCTTTAGCCTTAAAAGTCGTCGGCGCCGAGAGCGCGCCGCCCGCTGCCTTACCGCTGACGATCGCCGTCAACACCGCTGGCACGCCCTGCATGTAAATCAACTTGTAGTCGCTATCGAAGTTCAACCCCTGGCGCTTGAGCGCCTCCCTGGTGGCAATCTCCAAGACGGAACGGGGCGTCGTCCCGGCGAGGGTCTTTCCCTTCAACTGTTGGACGTTAGTGATTTCCTTGGCCGCCCAGAGTTGAAAGACCAGCTGCGACACAGAGCTGCCAACCAATTTGATCTTTGCTCCCTGCAATGAAGCGTTAACGAGATCGCCCGCCGCCACCGACATATCGGCGGAGCCTGAGACGACGGACTGCACCGAGAGCTGCGGGTTGAGCTGTTGCAGCCTGACGTTGAGACCATATTTCTTGAACAGTCCGCCGTCGCTGGCGACGAACAGCGGCGTAAAGACACCGCTAGGCTGCGGGTACGCGACGACGATTTCTGATTTTTCTACGGCACCGACTGCATCACTAGCGGGATGAGCCGGACTGACAGGTAGAAACGCAACGACAAGCAGAAGAAGCGAGCGCCGCCAGAGCTTCATGATGATGCCTTCACTTTGCGTTGGATCTCCGCTCCCCAACAATCCACAAATCCATGACTCCAAAACTCTACTTGGTAATCGCGTAGCAGTAAGAATCGCGCGGCTCCGGGCTCAGGTTCGGATGTACCGACCAGCGCTTGAGAATCCCTTCGCGCACCATACCGGCCTTCTCCATCACCCGCGCCGAAGCCTTGTTATCGATGTCGCACACCGCCCACACGCGGAATATTTCATTCTGCTTGAGCGCCCAGGCGATCAGCGCTTTGACGGCTTCAGTCATGTAACCGCGGCCCCAATACGCCTGTGCCAAAACAAAACCCAACTCCCACTTCTCGGCGTTCACCCTGGCGATGATCATGCCGATGACCTCTTTTTCGTCCTGGGTTTCGATCACCCAGTGAAACGCTTTGGCGACGTCCCAAGCCATCATGCACATGCGCATATACTCGCGCGTCTCATCGAGGTTGCGATGGGCGTGCCAGCTCACGTATTTGATCACTTGCGGATCTTTCGCGTACTGCCGAAAGATCGCCTCGGCATCCGACAGTTTTGCTTTTCTTAATCGTAAGCGTTCAGTTTTAAGTGTCTTAGGTGGGTTTATCACTCTAGGAAGGTCCAGCGCATATGATTTTCAACTTTAGGGTCACTGGGGTAAATATTCAAGAGATACGAGCAGGCAATAGGCATTAGGCAACAGGCAATAGTAAGAGCATCGAAGCGGAAACCGGCGACAACAAAATCTGGCGAAGCTGCGAGTCTTAACTAATGCCTAGTGGCCAATGCCTATTGCCTGCATTTTTACTGCGGCGCGATAATTTTCTTCAATTTGGCGAGCAGCGCCGGCGGCGTCTTGAGCACGCCCAAGACGGTCTTTTCCAGCTCCTCGCCGGTCAGCGGCGCGATGTCGAGGTTGGCTCGTTCGGCGTCGGCAAGAAAGCCCGGGTCGCTCATAGTTGCGGTGAAGGCGTTGCGAAAAATCTGCACCCGGTCTTTCGGCGTGCCCGGCGCCATGACGAAGGGCCTGGCGATGGACGCGAGGTCATGGGCGCCGACTTGCAAGAGCTGGCGCGCTTCGTCGT
>JBGTCC010000603.1:0-2513 GCA_041749055.1 Thermodesulfobacteriota bacterium
TCGCTTGACAGTCATTTGGGCCGATGGCATAAGAAGTTTAAGTAAATTTGGGGAAAGGCCTAAGATTTTTAACTTGATCGACGTAATAGATTTAAAAATCCTTTATATTCTGCAAAATAACGGGCGCAAACGTCTGGCCGATATCGCTGATGAGGTGGAGTTGTCGGCGCCGGCCGTTATGGAGCGAGTAAAGAAGCTCGAAGCGAGCGGGGTCATTAGGGGCTACCAGGCGCTGATCGATAGCAAGAAGGTGGGTAAAGATATTACCGCCTTCATTGGCGTGTCGATCGGCAACCAAAGCGGTATCGATAACTTTGCCCGGCAGATGCTTCGTTATGGCGACGTTTTGGAGTGTCATCATGTGACCGGTGACGAGAGCTTCATTCTCAAGGTGAAGTCCGCCAACACCGGTTCGCTGGAAAAACTATTGGGTGACATTCGTTCGGTGGACGGGGTGACGCGCACCGTCACCAACGTCGTCTTATCGACGGCGAAGGAGAGCCACGCGCTCGACCTCAACGCGGGCTTGGCCGAAAACTCCGGTGCCAAAAAGAAACAGCCCGCATAGGGCGCGAATCCTCGCCAGCGCAAAACATAGCACAGGTACAGTAGCGAAGTTAGAAGGATAACCTCATGAGTGTTTCAGGATTGCCGGAAAAACAAGGTCTCTACGATCCGCGCTTCGAGCATGACGCCTGCGGCGTCGGTTTCGTCGTTAATATCAAAGGCGAAAAATCCCACGAGATCGTCGAGCAAGCGCTCACGGTATTGGAGAACCTCGATCACCGCGGCGCCTGCGGCTGCGAGGAGAACACCGGCGACGGCGCAGGCATCCTGATGCAAGTACCGCACGTTTTTCTCAAAGAGGCCTGCGCCGGTTTGGGTTTTCAGCTGCCGGAGCCGGGCGATTACGGCGTCGGCATGATTTTCTTCCCGGATCACCGTGAACAGCGCGTGCGCTTCGAAAAAATCATCGAGGCGATCGTTAAAGAGGCAGGCCAGCAGTTTCTCGGCTGGCGCAAGGTGCCGACGGACAATCTTTACCTGGGGGATGGCGCCAAGGCGGCCGAACCATTCGTGCGCCAAATGTTTATCGGCCGCAGCGCGGATCTCGCGGACGAGCTGGCGTTCGAGCGTAAATTGTTCGTGATCCGGCGTCGCGCTGAGAATGCCATTCGCTACGCCGGACTGCCCGGCGGCGAATTTTTCTACGTGCCGAGCCTGTCGAGCCGGACCTTGATTTATAAAGGCATGCTGACTTCGCGCCAGGTGTCGACGTTTTATCCTGACCTCAACGATCCACAGCTCGAGTCGGCGATCGCCCTGGTGCATTCGCGCTTCAGCACCAACACGTTTCCCAGCTGGGGGCGGGCGCATCCCTATCGCTATCTGATTCACAACGGCGAGATCAACACCCTGCGCGGCAATGAGAACTGGATGCACGCGCGCCAGGGGATGCTGGCCTCGGAGATGTTCGGTGACGATCTCACGAAAGTCTTCCCGATCATTCAGGAAGACGGCAGCGATTCGACCAAGTTCGACAATTGTCTGGAGTTTCTCGCGCTCAGCGGTCGCTCCTTGCCCCATGCCATGATGATGATGATCCCGGAGCCTTGGGAGAATCACGAGAGCATGGATGCCAAGAAGCGCGCCTTCTACGATTTCCATAGCTGCCTGATGGAACCCTGGGACGGCCCGGCGTCGATCGCCTTTACCGACGGCACCGTGGTCGGCGCCGTGCTCGATCGCAACGGTTTGCGGCCGTCACGCTACTACGTGACCAAAGACGATCTGGTCATCATGGCGTCGGAGGTGGGCGTTCTCGACGTGCCGCCGGAGCGCGTGCTGGAAAAACGCCGGCTGCAACCGGGCCGGATGTTTTTGGTCGACACCAGCGAGGGGCGTATCATCAGCGACGAAGAGATCAAGCAGGAGATGGCAGCGGCGCGGCCCTATGGCCTATGGCTCAAAGACAATCAGGTGCGTTTCGACGATCTGCCGGAAATGAAAGATCAAGAACCGCCGGTGGATCACGCCGCGACGCTGCAACGTTTGCAAGCCTTCGGCTACAACTTCGAAGATCTGCGGGTCAATATCGGTCCGATGGCGCAAAACAGCATCCAGCCGGTGGGTTCCATGGGCACCGATACGCCGCTGGCGGTTTTGTCGGACAAGCCGCAGTTGCTTTATAACTATTTCAAAGAGCTGTTCGCTCAGGTAACCAATCCGCCCATCGATCCGATCCGCGAAGAGTTGATCACCTCGACGACCTTGACCATCGGCAGCGAGGGCAATCTCGTCAACCCTGGACCGCAGAGCTGCCGGCAGCTGCGCTTGTCCGAACCGATTTTAAAAAACGCCGATCTGGAAAAACTCCGCCAGATCAGTTTGCCCGGCATCAAATCCGTGACCCTGCCGATCTTGTTCGATGCCAGCGGGGGCAAGGCGGGCTTGGAGCGCGCGCTCGATGAGTTATTCAAAGCGGCGGATGCGGCGATTGTCGGCGGCGCGAC
>JBGTCC010000604.1:0-4592 GCA_041749055.1 Thermodesulfobacteriota bacterium
GTATTAGCGAGATTCACCAGATCGGCGCGGGCTTTGGCTTGATGGGGATGGGCACTGCGTTGCTGGCGACCGCGCGCACGAAGTTCTTTGTCTTTGCCTTTGTCGCGTTGCTTGCATTAGGGATGGCTTTCATCGCTCCCAATCTCGCGGCGCTTATTTCAAAGCGCGGTGGAGAGCAACAGGCGGGAGCGTCGCTCGGCATCCAGAATGCGGCCAACAGTTTCGGTCAGGCCGGTGGACCGCTGTTAGGTGGACTGCTTTTCATCTGGCAGATAGACGCGCCGTATTTGTTTAGCGGCGCAGTATTGCTCTCGCTCGCTTTGGTTATCGGATGGAAAGCGCTGGATAGGCAGCGCGAGGCCAGCCTCGCTTGACGAAGGAGGCACAGCGCCTCATTGATTGAATTTCTATCTCAAAAACTGAGGGAGGAAGAGAAAATGAGTTGTTGTAGTGATGTGATGAAACCAATCGAAGCGTCTTCGTGCTGTACGGCGCAAGACACGGTGGCACGGGCTGCGCGAGCGATACGCGATTCAGGCGGCGGCTGCGCGCCGGTAGTTGAGGATACAAAAAAGCTCCAGTTGGACGGCGACCGGACGATATTTCTTATCGACACCGTCCAATATTGGACAGCAATCCCTGTCCGGTCAGGCTAACGTCATTCCCGTTCCAGGCATGGTTTCCAATCCTTAGGTTATTTGCTATTTTCAACCGACCTAAGAAGGCCCAACTCTATCGGCACCCGTGAGGGTCGCCTGCTGCGTTATTCAAGATATTACCGGTGATGGAAGCACAGACTCATAGCGACGATGCGGCAGGGGTTTCACTGACAACTTTGGATGATGCCACGCTAGTGGTGCAACTCTCCGGCGCATGGCGACTGCAAAAGAGCGCCGCGGCGGTCACCCCGGTGTTAAATGCGCTCGAGCGTTCCCATGTTCGCACTGTGCGCTTCGATGCCAAAGCTCTCTCATCCTGGGACAGCAGCGTGCTGATGTTCTTGACCAAAGTGACCGAGCGCTGCCGCCAGCAGGACATTGTCACCGAGCGCGAAGGATTGCCGGACGGCATTCGCCGGCTCCTTGAACTCGCTGAGATAGTACCGGAGCAAGAAGGCGCCAAACCGACGACGGACCGGCAGTCCTTTTTGGCACAGGTCGGTACCACCTCGACCGGGTTTTACATCTCGTTGTCAGAGATGGTCCGCTTTCTCGGCGAAGTGACCTTGGCGTTCGTCAAGCTGGTCAGGATGCGGGCGCGCTACCGGACCGCCGATCTGTTTTTAATTATCCAAGAATGCGGCCCGCAAGCGCTGCCCATCGTCACGCTAATCAGCTTTTTAGTCGGTGTCATCATGGCATTTGTCGGCGCTGTACAGCTGCGCCAATTCGGCGCCCAGCTCTATGTCGCGGACCTCGTCGGGATTGCCGTCGTCCGCGATATGGGCGCCATGATGACCGGCATCATCATGGCCGGCCGGACCGGCGCCGCATTCGCAGCCAAGCTCGGCACCATGAAGGTGACGCAGGAAATCGACGCATTGATCACGCTGGGATTTTCACCGCTGGAATTTTTGGTGCTGCCGCGCATGATCGCGCTGTGCCTGATGATGCCGTTGTTGTGCCTGTACTCCGACCTGATGGGAATCCTGGGGGGCGCTGCGGTGGGCCTGTGGATGCTCGACCTTTCGTGGACCACCTATTACCACCAAACGGTTAATGCGATCAGCTTAACGGCCATGTTCGGCGGGGTCTTTAAAAGCGTAACCTACGGTGTGCTGATCGCTCTTTCAGGGTGCCTGCGCGGCATCCAGTGCGGTGGCAGCGCTGCGGCGGTGGGCGAGGCCGCGACTTCCGCGGTGGTCACGAGCATCGTTTTTATCGTCGCGGCTTGCGGCGCTTTGTCCGTGATATTTTATATCATTGGGGTTTGACATGAAGAGTGAGAGTGCAAACGAAATCGCCGCCGAAGCGCAAATTACCGTGCGCAATCTTACCCTGGCCTACGGCTCCTTTGTCTTGATGCGCGATCTCAACTTTACGGTTAAGCGGGGCGACGTGTTTATCATCATGGGCGGCAGTGGCTGCGGCAAGAGCACGTTGCTGCGCAACATGATCGGCCTGATCGAACCGACGGAGGGAGAGATTTTCTACGATCAGGCGAATTTCACCCGCGCGGATGCGGAGGCGCGGCGGAGCTTTTTTCGCCGCTTCGGCGTCTTGTATCAAAGCGGCGGTCTTTGGAGTTCCTTGACGCTGGCCGAAAACGTCGCGCTGCCGCTGGAAGAATACACCGATCTAAGCCCGGTCGAGATCCGCGAGATCGCGTTTTTTAAGCTCGCGCTGGTCGGTCTGAACGGCTTTGAAGATTACTACCCGTCGCAGATCAGCGGCGGCATGCAGAAGCGCCTGGGATTGGCTCGCGCCATCGCGCTCGACCCGGAGGTGCTTTTCTTCGATGAACCTTCGGCGGGGCTCGATCCCATCAGTTCGCGCCGGCTCGACGACCTGATCTTGGCATTGCGCGATAGCATGGGCGCGACGGTGGTTGCGGTAACGCACGAATTACCAAGTATTTTTGCCATCGGTAATAACAGTATTTTTCTCGATGCTGAAAGCCAGACCGCGATCGCGAGCGGCGACCCGAAAGAGTTGCTTGCCCACAGCCGGAACGCCAAGGTGCGAGAATTTCTCACCCGCGGAGAAGGGCGGCCGGATGAGTAAAAAGGCCAATCCGACGCTCATCGGAACCTTCGTGGTCGGCGCCATCGTTTTGGTTGTTGGCGCGGTTACGATCCTTGGCTCGGGACGGCTGTTCCGCAATACCTACGAGTTTGTGCTTTATTTCGAAGGCTCGGTAAGCGGCCTAAGAGAAGGCGCTCCGGTGAAGTACAAAGGCGTCGAAATCGGCTCGATTACCAATATCCTGTTGCAACTCGACGAGGGCGCGGAGGCCAACCGAATTCCGGTCATTATCAGGCTCGATGCCGATAAGATCAGCGGCCGAGGATTCGGTGGCAGTTTGACCGACCCGGCTGAGCTCAAAACAGCAATTGATCGGGGACTGCGCGGGCAATTGCAGACGGAAAGCATCGTTACGGGCGTGCTGTTTGTCGCTCTCGATATCTTTCCTGATAGCCCGGCGCAGTACGTTCAGCCGCCAGGCTCCCGGTATCAGGAAATTCCTACCATCACGACGACGCTTCAAAAAGCGCAAGATATCCTCGGTCAGCTTCTTACCAAGCTCGATGACGTTGATTTTAAAGCGCTGCTGACCTCCAGTGCCGACGCAGTTAAGACTCTAGGCGACCTGGTGAAGAACAAAGACCTGCAAGACGCCTTTGCCGGGGTCAGTCGGTTAGTCAATAAGCCGGAGCTGCATGCGGCGATCCGCTCTCTCGATCAAACCGTGGTGAAAATCAGCCAAGCCGCGGACGGTGTGCAAAAGGTTGCCGGAAGTCTCGATCGCAACGTCGCCACGCTCTCGGCAGATTTGAAAGAGACCCTGACCGGCGTTCGTGATGCGGTCAAACAGATCCAGGTCACCGTGGCGAGCGTAGACGGCTTCGTCGACCCTAACTCGCCGACCTCCTATGAATTGACCAAGGCTTTGAAAGAAATTTCCGGCGCGGCACGGTCGCTCAGGTTAATGGCTGATTTCCTGGAACGAAATCCTCGGGCGCTGTTGTTCGGCAGACCGGAAAGCGAGACGAAACCATGAACGGTCGGGTGAAACAGATTCTAGGGATCGTTGCTGCCTGGGTTTGGTTTGGCGGTTGTGTTTCCTTTGCCCCGCGAGCCGATCCATCAAGTTTCTATACCCTTGGGGCTCTGCCCGAAGTGGACTTGGCCGCCGTCAAGACCGCAGCCGCTGTCAAGACCGATTTTTCTCTAGGCCTTGGTCCAATTGAATTACCCGGTTACCTCGACCGACTACAGATCGCCACACGCACGTCGACAAATCGGTTGAGTTATTCCGACACCGACCGTTGGGCCGCGCCGTTGGCCGAAAGCTTCAGCCGCGTTTTGGCGCAAAACATTTCGCATCTGCTAAACCCCGCGCGAGTCAGCCAATTCCCCTGGCAGAATAGCGATACACCGGATTTTCAGGTGAAAATCGAGGTGCTCCAATTCGAGGCCAACAGCAATCAGCAGGCTTGGCTGACGGCGCGCTGGACCGTGATCGACCGAAGCAAGAAGATTATGATCAGCCAAAGATCGCAATTGAATCGCCGCGCCGGATCGCTCGCCACCGAAGACTCCGTCAAGGCGTTGAGTGAAACACTCGGGGATCTGAGCCGTGAGATAGTAAAGACTTTACTGTCTTTGGAGAAGCCGGGAAAAGCCTGACGTTGGTTAGGGCATAATTTAAGCCGTTCCCATTGAGAGACCGAGCGATAGCAGCGAGATTCTAAAAAGAGCGAGCTGAGGACTCAATTTTTAAACCAATAAATTGACGAGAGTGACCTGGTTCGCTTCTTCCAATTCCACGGCTGATCGCAATTGCCGGCATGGGTCGTTTCCGATTGACCCTATGGCAGTTCGAGGCGAACCGTCGCGGTGCCCGAATCGACCATCTCCAAAACTTTTGCC
>JBGTCC010000605.1:0-8975 GCA_041749055.1 Thermodesulfobacteriota bacterium
CCGCCATGAAACCGGCGGGCATCTGGACAAGATCGCGACACCGACGCTCTGTCTGGTCGGCAGCGAGGACAGGGTCGACGCCGACACCGGCAGCCATGTTGCCACCTCCGAACATCTGCGTGACAACATCAAAGGCGCCGAATTGAAAATCATCGAAGGCTGCGGCCACGGCTTTTTCTGGCAGAAGCCGGAAGAAACCAATCGGATCATCCGGGAATGGATCGATCGACATTGACAAAAGAAGAGACTCGGTTTGGACCCCACTCCGCTCTAGCCGAGATCCAAAACGAAGTCGAAGCTGGCGGCCTTGGCGCCCGCTGAAGCGCGCAGCGCGATGACGAGTTTGGGATTGAAGATAAAGTCTCGTTTGTTTTCCGGCTCGCCGGGAAAGTAGAGTTGGGTGGTCAAGACTGGACGGCTGGGCGCCTGCACTCTGACGTGAAAGTGGCGCGTGCGTCCGGGATAGACTCCCGGCATGACCGTCTCCAGGCGGTATCTACCGGCTCCGTCGGTAAACTGGTGGCCGCGCAGTCGGTAGCCGGCGTTGTCGTAGTCTCCACTCGAATCGGCTTGCCAAAAATCGACCAGCGCGCCTATGACGGGTTTGCACTTGGTTGAACGCACCAGCCCTTCAAGGACGATTCGGTTGCCTTGGATACCCGCTTCGAGCAAGGATTTCCGCTGCGGCGAGCGCGGCTTGAAAAAAGGTCCGGCGGTTTGCGGCGGTGTAATATCGTCGCTATCGGCGCAAACCGGCGTTGGCTCCATCCCGACCGTTGCCGCCACGGCGTCCAGGCCGCCCGCAGTCCGATTGAATAAGATGTCGGATACGATTAGCGACGCGGCCAGAAAGCCGCGCCGCGTCAGACGGAAATCATGAGCTAACTTCATACCATTAACTTTGCACGGCCATAGTTCAGAGGCAAGATCTTTCGCAGCGGCTGATCCTTGGAGTTGACAGCACACCCGATTCTTGGCGATATGGTAGGCTAAGACGTTGCACTGATCCCGGAGGGTGACCATGTTCGACAGTTCAAAGATTCAGCCACATATCGCTTTTACCGACCTGCGCGAGTGGATGGCGGAGGCGGACAAGTTGGGCGAACTCAAAACCGTGCGCGGCGCGTCATGGCAGGAGGAGATCGGCCTGGCCACCGACGTGGTGGTGCCGCCCGATGACGGGCCGGCGGTGATCTTTGATGATGTGCCGGGCTGCCCGCAGGGCTTTCGCGTGATCGTTAACGCGTTCGCCGGCAAGCGGCGCGCCATGACTTTCGGTTTTCCCCAGGGCTTGACCAAGCAGGAGTTGAGCGACGCTTACTTCGCACACTATCAGACCAACGCCAAGCACCTCGCGCCGGTGTTCGTCGACAACGGGCCGGTGTTCGAGAACATCGTCAAAAAAGACGACATCGATATTGAAAAATTCCCGACTCCGGTGTGGCATCGTGACGACGGCGGCCGCTACATCGGCACCGGCTGTTATTCCGTGACCATGGACCCGGACGAGAAATGGATCAACGCCGGCTGCTACCGCGCCATGATTCAAGACAAGAAGACCGTCAGCTTGCTCATGGTGCCGGGCAAACATGGCTATATGCACCGGCAGAAATATTTTCGCAAAGGCGAGCGCATGCCGATCGCGCTAGTGCTCGGCGGCGATCCGCTGTTTTTTTTCATGGCCGGCACCGAACATCCCTACGGCGTGTGCGAGTACGACGTGGTCGGCGGGATGCGCCGCAAGCCGGTGGAAGTGGTGCGCGGCAAGATCACCGGTTTGCCGTTTCCTGCCAACTCGGAGATCGTCTTCGAAGGCTTTCTCAATAACGACAACCGCAAGTTCGAAGGACCCTTCGGCGAGTGGACCGGCTACTACGCTTCCGACGAGAGCGCCCAACCCGTGCTCGAAATCGAGGCGATCTATCACCGCAACGATCCGATTATCTTGGGCGTGCCGCCCATCGGCGGCGGCTCGGACGAGATGGCGCGCTACCGCGCGATCATGCGCTCGGCGATGCTCAAGAACGAATTGCGCAGCGCCGGCGTCCCCGACGTGACGCAAGTCTGGCCGCACGAGATCGGCGCGTCGCGCATGCTGGTGGCGCTGGCGATCAAGCAGCGCTATCCCGGCCACGCCAAACAGGTGGCTACTCTGGCGTCGAGCTGCGGCTCCAGCGTCTACGGGTTGAAGATGGTCATCGTCGTCGACGACGATATCGATGTGTCCAATCTCGATCAGCTCATGTGGGCGACCTTGTCACGCTACGATCCGGAGACTTCGGTCGAGATCGTCAAGCGCATGCGCAGTACGCCCGCCGATCCGCGCTTGACGCCGGACCAGCGCAAAATTCGCGACTTTACCAATTCGCGCATGATCATCGACGCCACCCGCCCCTTCGAGTGGGGCGACAAGTTTCCCAAGGTAAATGCCCCGGGCCAGGAAGTAGTGCGCAAGGCGCGGGAGATGTTCGGCTATCTGCTGAAGTAAAGATTCGGAGATTTAACCACATAGAGCACAAAGGGCACATAAAAATTCGGATTGGAGATATTGGCCGCAAAGAACGCAAAGTTCACAAAACCGGATACGGAAAATTAACCGCAAAAAGCGCAAAGGGCGCAAAATGGGATTGGGATTTGTAGGGGCGACCGGCGGTCGCCCTCTGTTTTTTTACCACATCACCTGGCCGCCGTTGGGTTGGATCAACTGGCCGGTGATAAACGACGCGCGGTCGCTGAGTAGGAAATCCACCACGGCGGCGACTTCTTCCGGTTGACCCAATCTTTTCATCGGCAGTCTGGCTTCGAAAGCGCGCCGGGCGGTTTCAAACTCTTCTTGGGTGCGATTGGCGCGCAACAGCGGCGTGTCGATGGGGCCGGGGCCGATGGCGTTGACGCGAATATGCGGCGCGAATTCCAGCGCCAGTGATTTAGTTAACGAATATAGCGCGGTCTTGGCGGCGCAGTAGTTGGCGGCATTGGCCACGCCAACTATAGCGAAATCCGAAGAGGTGATGACGATGGCGCCGGATTGTTTGGCCACCATGTGGCGCAGCACCGCTTGGCAGAAATTGAAAGTCCCGGTGACATGGGTGTCGATGAGCAGCGACCACTGTGCCAGCGTCATGTTGGCGACCCTGGCGCGGGCGTTGACGCCGGCGTTGCTGAACAGGCAATCGATCTGGCCGTATTTCTCAATCACCCGGGCAATCCACGCGATTACTTGCGCTTGATCACGCACGTCGACAACGCCGCTAAATACACTGCCGCCCTCGGAGCGAATCAGCTCGGCCGTGCCGTTGACCGCGTCGGCTATTAAATCGCAAATACAGACTTGGTCGCCATTGCGCGCCAACCGCAGCGCGGTCGCACGGCCCATGCCGCTGCCGCCGCCGGTGATGACGGTGATCCGCGAGTTGGGCATCACCATAAAGTCGACCCTCCGTTGACGCGCAGATCTTGGCCGACGATGTAGGAGCTGTCGTCACTTAACAGAAACAGACAAGCTTCGACCATGTCCTGGACGTCGCCGATGCGGCCGAGCGGGATGTGATTCTTGCGCGACTGGATGTATTGGTCCGAGACCACCGCGCGCGGCATTGGCGTATCGGTGATCACCGGCGAGATCGCGTTGACGCGGACGTTGTCGGCGGCGGCTTCGACGGCGAGGGCGCGGGCGAGGCCGAGTATGCCGCCTTTGGATGCCGCGTAGTGGGCGACATTCTTGCCGCCGGTGCGCGCGGCCATGGAGGAGAACAAGACGATGCGGCCGAACTGGCGCGGCGTCATGTATTTCAACGCCGCGCGGCACGAGAGAAACATGCCGGTTAAATTAATTTGCAGCGTTTGGCGCCAAGCGTCGAGGCTGAGTTCGAGAAAGGGTTGCGGCCGGTAGATGCCGGCGCAGCAGATTAAATAATCGATGGCGCCATGCTCGGCGCCGATGACGTCGAAAGCGCGGTTGACCGAAGCTTCGTCGCCGATATCGACAGCATGAAAGCGCAATTTGTCAGCGCCTGGTTTTACATCGAGGATATGGACGATGGCGCCTTCGGTGGTTAAACGTGTCGCGATCGCACCACCGATGCCGCCGCTGCCTCCGGTAATGATGGCGACGCGGCCTTGATATTCATTGGCATTGGGCATGGGGTTGTTACTCCCGCAGAGTTTAATATCAAGAGTCTCGTGCGAGTATTAACAAACTTTCGCAGTGCGGCGCAATGTGATTCGTCGTGGCTCTCCCGGGGAAACGGTTTTCTCTCAAGGCATGTCCCGAACAAAGGAGAAGGGCGCCAAATTCAAAATCAAGATTTTCGTTCCTTCTTTCCTTGTGGGAGAAGGTTAGGATGAGGGGTGATTTAATTGCTTGCCCTCACCCCATCCCACATTGGAATGGGCGAGGGGGGTAAGATTGCCGCCGATCATTTTGCTCGGTGCCACAGACGAATAAGCTCATTCGACTCTGTTACCACGCCGAAGTGGCGGGCGATGTTTTTCACCGCGGCGTCGTGGGAGTCGCGGTCGTAGCTGGCGGCGCAGTCCGACGGCAGGACGATGTAGTAGTCGCGCATGAAGCCGTCGCGGGCGGTGCACTCAACGCAGACGTTGGTGGTGACGCCGGTGATGACCAGTGTCTTGACGCTGCGTTCCTTCAATAGCGCGTCGATGTCGGTGCCGACGAACGGGCTGTAACGGTACTTGACGATTTTCATGTCACTTGCCAGCGGTTTGACACCGTAGAAATCGGCGCCCCAAGTGCCTTCGGCGCAGCGGGCCTGAGCCACGCGGGCCTTGCTGAAGTGCTCGAGGAATGGTCCGGCGAGATACTTGTCGTCGTAAATCGCTTGCACGAAGATCACCGGGACATTCGTTTCGCGCGCGGCGGCGATCAGACGAGTGAGATTGGCAACGATCGCCTGGGCGGGCGCGACGCTCAGCCCTTGCTTGGCGACGTAGCCGTCGTCGTGGCAAAAATCATTCTGGACGTCGACGACCAGCAGGGCGGTGTGGGCCGGGGCGATCTTGTCGGTGAGGGATTTCAAGAAGCCATCGGACATGGAGGTAACCGGACTGACGATTTATTTCAGTATCTCCTTCAGCTTCTCCACCAACGGTTTATCGAGTTTCCATAAACGCTCGACAGCCTCCTGCATCTCGTCGCCGCTAAGCGGGTTCAGATCCAGGCGGGCGCGCTGGGCGTCGGCTAGGAAATCGGGATCTTTGAACGTCGCGGCCAAGGCCTTGCGCAGGATTTGTACGCGCTCTTTCGGAGTGTTGGGCGGCAGCAAGTATGGCCGCGCGGTGGCGCCGTAATCGTAGACCGCGACCTGGACGATCTTCTTTGCTTCGTCAGCCTTCACATACTCACTGATGGACGGCACGTTGGGGAGTTCGGGATGGCGCTTGGGGATGGTGACGAGGATGACGTTCACCGAACCGGTCTCGATCTCTTTGGACCAGGTCGATTTGAACGACTCCCAGGAATTCACTACCCCCTGCATCTCGCCGCTTTGCACGGCCAGCCGGATGTCTGCGGTGCCTTTGTAACCGGTGACCAATTGAATCGGCAGGCCGAGCGCGTAGCGCAACACTTTGGCGACATCGTCGGTGCCGGTGCCGGGGCCGATGCCGCCGAATTTGACCGGCGTCTTGTTGGCGATCCACTGCTCCATGCTGGCGATGCCGGCTGATTTGACCACGCCAACCGACAGAGTGTCTTGGGCCGGCGCGCCGACGTAGTGAAACTTCCGCGAGTCGAACTCGATACCGGCTTTGCCCAATACATTCTGCAAAATGATCCCGCCGACCGGATGGCACATGGTGAGACCGTCGGGGCGGGAAACCTTGTAAACATGGTTGGCCGCGATGATGCTGCCGGCGCCGGGCATGTTGTCGACGACGAAGGTCGGATTGCCGGGGATATGTTTGCCCATATGGCGCGAGATCACCCGGGTGTAGGTGTCGTAGCCGCCGCCAGCGGAGCCGCCAACGACGACGCGAATGGTTTTACCTTTGAAGAAAGATTCTTGTGCCTTGGCTTGGGCGGTAAACGAAAGTCCGAACGACAACAACAGTGAGCACAGTAATGATTGGTTCTTCATCCGGCCTCCCCTGGCGCCGAGTTGGACACAGCGCTGCGCGATAGATAGCAGAAAATCGCGTTGTTGCAACTTGAATTTTCATATCCTTGTGGACCATTATCTCGGCTCGGAGGTTCTCTCACATGCAATATCGATTTCTCGGAAAAGACCGTTTGAAAGTTTCCGCCATCGGCTATGGCTGTCCGCCGTTTCAAGGCAAGTTGAGCGACGCCGACGAACGCCAGGCGATCACTGTGCTCCAGCGCGCTATCGATATCGGCATGAACTTCATCGACACCGCCGATCACAACAATGGCAACAACGAAGAGATCCTCGCCAACGTGCTAAAGGGCCGGCGCGGCGATGTCGTGCTGACCAGCAAGTTTGGCAATCTGCGCGGCCAGCCTTGGGCGGAAGGCCGCGAAGTCGAAGGCAAGCCGGACTATGTAGCGTGGGCGTGCGACAACTCGTTGCGCCGGCTGCAAACTGACTACATCGATCTCTATTATCTCCATCGCGTCGATCCCAAAGTTCCCATCGAAGAAACCGTCGGCGCGATGGTCAAGTTGGTCGAGCAGGGCAAGGTGCGCCACATCGGTCTCAGCGAAGCCGGGCCGCAGACTCTGCGCCGGGCTAACGCGGTGTTCCCAATCACCGCTGCGCAAAGCGAGTATTCGCTGTGGACGCGCGATTACGAAAGAAACACCATTCCGGTTTGCCGCGAATTGGCCATCGGCTATGTCGCCTACTATGCGTTGGGACGAGGTTTCTTAAGTGGCAAGTGGAACGACTTTGCCGAGCTTGGCGAGAAGGAAGCCAAGCGGCGTGGGCCGCGCTTCCACGCTGAGAATTTTCACCATAATCTGGACTTGCTCAAACAATTGGCAGCGATCGCGAACGCAAAGAAATGCACGGTGGCGCAGTTGGCGCTGGCGTGGATTCTTCATCAGGGCGATTTCTTCGTGCCGATCCCCGGCACGTATAAGATCGACAATCTCGAAGCCAACGCCGCGGCGGCGGAAATTTCATTAACGGCGGATGAATTGGCGGCGATGGATCGGATTTTTCCGCTCGGCGCCGCCGCGGGCGGGCGGCATGATTACGATCGGTCTAAAGAATTGAACATCTGAAGCCCGTTCCAATGGTTCCAATTGTTCCAAAGTTCCGAATGTTTGGGAAGCCCGTACGTTCAACGGTTCAAAGGTGTGGGGGCGACCGGCGGTCGTCCTTCCGGAACCGTGAGGGGGTTCAACTATGCGAGTTTTGATTACCGGTTGTGGGTTGATTGGCTGTTATACGGCTAAGGAGCTGATGGAGCGCGGTGACGACGTGACGTTTTTCGACTTACAGCCCAATTTGGATTACCTGCGCAAGGCGCTTGGCCGGGATAAGCCGATTATTCGCGGCGATATTCGCGAGCTGCCGGCGCTCGTGGAAGCCATGCAGAGCACCAAGGCTGAGGTGGTGTTTCACAGTGCCGGGCTGCAAGGCAACCGGACGCCGTACTTTGGCTTTCAGGTGAACTTGATCGGCACGCTGAATGTCGCTGAAGCGGTACGACTGACCGGCGTGCGCCGCTTGATTCACGCCAGCAGCCAGGGTGTCTATGATCTCACCGACCCGCCGATCCCGATTCACGAGGAAGCGCGGCGCGACGGCGGCGCGCGAGTATATCAAGGCGGCAAAGCGGCTTGTGAGGAAGTCCTGACCGCCTACGCGGCGAATTACAAGTTCGAGCTCGCGCTGCCGCGCTTCGCTTCGGTCTATGGCTACGGTCCCTACACCGGCGGCGGCAACGTCGGCATGGACATGTACGCGATGCTGCAAGCGGCGTTGTCCGGAAAACCGGCGCCCATGGGGCCAGGCATCGCCGACGCCAATGATTTCGTCTATGCGAAAGATGTTGCGCAAGGGTTGCGCCTGCTCACTCACGCGGCAAGCTTGCCGCACCAAGCCTACAATCTCGGCACCGGCGTTGCCGCCACGATCGCCGACATCCAGCGCGGATTGCAGAAAGTTCTCGGCGACGTGCGCTTTACGCGTGAGCATTCGTCACGGCCGCGGCCGGCTTTGGATATTTCTCGGGCGCGGGCTGAATTGGGCTATGAGCCGAAGTTCGATGTTGAAGCGGGTTTGCGGGATTTTATTTTGGAAATGCAGCGGTAGCAGTAAAGTTCACAAGGATTCCAACTGTTGCAAACCCCTTAGTTAAAGATTTGCCCCGAATGGCTACTTGCTAATGGCTCGCAAACCCGCTGGCTCCGACTTTGAGGCTGCTGGACGAGAGTCGGACACCTCCTCCTGCTATTGTGGACTCACCAATTCAAAGCGAAAAATATATGGTGAAGGGACTTGACTCTGTACCTAGGTCCAAGGTTTAGGCTGTCTTCAGAAAAGGGAGAGAGATGAACGATTTTACTGTTGGCAAACTCGCCAGGCAAGCACGAGTCAACGTCGAGACTTTGCGTTACTATGAGCGGCGTAGGTTACTTCCGAAACCGCCTCGATCCGGCGCTAATTATCGGGTTTACTCACCCGACGATTTGCGTCGGGTGAAATTTATCAAGCAAGCCCAAGCCTTGGGCTTTTCTCTGAAGGAGATCAAAGAGCTTCTCACCCTGCGGGCGGCGCCACGTGCGAAATGTCAAGATGTAAAGAGATGCGCCATGCAAAAAATCAACGAAATAGAAGCGAAACTTTACTCTTTGGCGATGATGCGAAAAAACCTCCAAAAGCTCGTGGATGAGTGCGCCGGCAACGGACCAATTACTCAATGTCCAATTCTAGAGTCGCTGGAGCTGGAGCGGCCTACGGTCAGCGAAAAATAGAATTATAAACCATGAGGAGGGGTCTATGAGCAGACAAAGAAAGGTCGAGATTTTTAGCGCTGGATGCAAC
>JBGTCC010000606.1:0-3594 GCA_041749055.1 Thermodesulfobacteriota bacterium
GCTTACGAGTGAGTCACTATAATCCGCAAAGCTGAATATTAGCAGCTGGACGAGTGGAATTGACCACGGGATGCGGTGACAAGCGCAACGTGCCGTTGGTCCAACAGGGGATTGGACCGCCGGGCTGCTCGACCTTCAGCGCCTGCCCACCGACGCCCTCGTATTCGCGGGTACTCCCCGTCTCATACGGTTTTGCGAAAATTTTTGCTTCCAAAGGCAGCTACTGGTCATCGGATTATTCGCGGCAAATAGTGCCGCAATTCCTCGCCCGGTCTCAATGGACAACCCTTGATTGCGCTTGAGCCACTTCAACTGCCAAGGCGCCAATCTCAAGGCCATCGCTGCTTAACGCAATTTCGTAAATGCCGGCGCTCGGCACGGTCACATGCTCCAACCGCAGATTGACATTGGCATGGCATAACCCAGTGATGCTGCTTTTTCCGGCGATGCCATGCTTAAGATCGGCGCGAAGTACTGACGCGCCGCCAATCTGGCGAATCTCCACGGTCAACTCATGCTCGCCCTCGGTGTCGCAACCGATTTGCACGAACAGCCAAAAGGCCGGCAACGGCGCGCGGAAATCGCCGACGATAAAGCGGTCGAACAGCCCCATGAGACTGAATTTGCCGCTCTTTTCTTCGCGGACATCGTCGCACAGAGTAGCGAGAAATAGTTTGGCCATGAATTTCGATTCGAATCATCGTCGCGACTAAGCGATCTTCGTCAGTCCGCCCATGTACGGCCGCAGCGCTTCGGGAACAATCACGCTGCCATCCTTCTGCTGGTAATTTTCCAACACCGCGACCAGCGTGCGGCCGACCGCTAATCCGGAGCCGTTCAGCGTGTGGACGAAGATCGGTTTACCTTTATTGTCCCGACGGTAGCGAATATTCGCGCGACGCGCTTGAAAATCTTCGCAATTGGAACAAGAGCTGATTTCACGATAGGTGTTTTGCCCCGGCAGCCAGACTTCAAGATCGTAGGTCTTCGCCGCGCCAAACCCCATGTCGCCGGTGCAGAGCTCCATGACGCGGTAGGGCAGCTTTAACCGTTGCAAAACTTCTTCGGCGTTTCGCACCAGCGCTTCCAACTCGTCGTAAGAATTCTCCGGCTCGGTGAATTTCACCATCTCAACCTTGTTGAACTGATGCTGGCGAATCAAACCGCGCACATCCTCGCCAGAGGAACCGGCTTCGCTGCGGAAACAAGGTGTGTAGGCGACATACTTGATCGGCAACGCCGAGCGATCGAGCGTCTCATCACGGTGCAGGTTGGTCAGCGGCACTTCGGCGGTGGGGATGAGAAAGTAATCTCCCGGCGCGAGATGAAACAAGTCCTCTTCGAACTTCGGCAATTGGCCGGTGCCGACCAAAGACGCTCGGTTCACCAACGCCGGCGGCAGCATTTCCTGGTAACCGTTCTCACCGGTGTGCAGGTCGAGCATGAAATTAATCAGTGCGCGCTCCAGCCTGGCGCCAGCGCCGCGATAGACGGTAAAACGCGCGCCGGTGATTTTCGCGGCGCGCTCGAAGTCGAGGATCGCCAGTTCCTCACCGATATCCCAGTGGTTCTTCGCTTCGAAGTCAAACTTGGGCGGTTCGCCCCAACGGCGCATTTCACGGTTATCATGCTCGCTCTTGCCGATTTTGACCGTCGGACTTGGCAGATTGGGCACAGTCAACATGAACGCTTCAAAGCGCGCTTCGAAATCGGCTAGGGGTGCCTCACTGACGCGAATCGCTTCGCTGACCGCTTCGGTCTCACGCATCAACGCACCGGCATCGCCGCCGGTCTTTTTAATTTTACCGATTTCGCCGGATAGGCGGTTTTTCTTTTCTTTCAAGCGTTCGATAGTCGCCAAGGCGTCACGCCGTTCGCGGTCGATGGCGACGAAGGCATCCCAATCGACCGCGCCGCCGCGGGTCGACATGCGCTCTTTTACTTGAGCGAGATGGTCGCGCAATAATTTCACATCCAGCATCAATCTCTCCCCTAACTCACTTCAAAGGCATTTTCGATATGCTCAAGCACCGGACGGTCGCCCTGCCAAGAAATGCCGACGACGTCGAATCTTGCGTCGCGCTGGTGCAGTTTGCGCTCATGCAGGAAATACTGCGCCGCCTGAATCATCTTGCGCTGCTTGCGCGCCTCCACCGCTTCGAAGGGCGAGCCGAAGCTGTGATCCGAACGGGTTTTCACTTCGACGAAGACCACCACTTTCCGGTCGAGCACGATTAAGTCCACCTCGCCAGTCTTGCAGCGATAGTTACGCTCGACCAGTTTGTAACCCTTCTTGCGCAGGAACCCGGCGGCGAGATCTTCGCCCTCCTGACCGAGACGTTTGCGAAAAAGACTCACGGTAGTCGCACCGAAGACACGCTCAAGCTAATCCTCCTGAACGATTGCCAGTAAATCGCGCACCGGTTTAAAACTGCGCCGGTGGATCGGCGTTGGACCGTAGCGTTGCAGCGCCGCCAAATGCGCCGCACTCCCATAACCTTTGTGGCCGGCAAAACCATACTCGGGATACTGCTTGTCGAAATCAACCATCATCCGGTCGCGCGCCACTTTAGCGACGATCGACGCGGCAGCGATGGACAGACAGAGCTGATCGCCCTTGACGATGGTCTGCTGGTATAGCGGCGCCGCCGCGGTGGAAGCGAACGCGGCAAAGAGCGACAGCGGAATCTTCTGGTTGCCGTCGATGAGCACATAATCCGGCTTAGGCGCCAAACTCTGCAGCGCTTGCGCCATGGCGGTCAAGCTGGCCCGCAGAATATTCAAGCGGTCGATGCCATCGACGTCGATAATACCCAGCGCCCAACTCGCAGCCGCCTGTTGAATGATCGGCGCCAATTTCTCGCGCTGTTTGGCGCTGAGCAGCTTCGAGTCTTTTATCTCCGGATGGGTAAAACCGTGGGGGAATATCACCGCCGCCGCAACCACCGGACCCGCCAGCGGCCCGCGGCCCACTTCATCGACGCCGGCCACCGCAGTGAAGCCGCGCCCCGCCGCGTCGGCTTCGAATGGCCGAAACGCCCACCCCTTGCTTACGGCCAACTCCAACTGGCGGCTATCCATAGGTATCATTTTTAGCCTGAACCCCCAGTAACTGCAAATAATTTTTACCCGCGGCAGCAGCAATGACAGAACCAAGCCGAGTGGCATTGGCGACAGCCGTATGTTAAAAAATTCCCATGAAACTGACCCGCGAATCGGTGCAACGGGTGGCAACCCTGGCGCGCCTCCGCCTGACCGCGGACGAAGAAAGCGAACTCACCGGGCAGCTCGATCATATACTAGCCTACATGGACAAGCTCAACGAGCTCGACACCGCAAACGTCGAGTTGTTTAACCATGATATCGACAATTCATCCGCCCTGCGCGAGGACAAGGTAGCGAACCAGCCCAACACCGATGCGCTCCTCGCCAACGCGCCGGATCGGGATGAGACCTTCTTCAAGGTGCCGAAAATCATAGAATGAATCTTGCCGCGCTGACACTTCACGATGCCAGTGAGAAACTGCGCCGCCGCGAGACCTCGTCCGTCGAACTCACCGGCGCGGTGTTTCAACGGATTGACGCCACCGACGA
>JBGTCC010000607.1:0-2571 GCA_041749055.1 Thermodesulfobacteriota bacterium
CAAGCCAACCGTCTGCAACCGGCCCAGTTCGAAGAAGACCAGCGCGACCAGATCACCTTGCAGCGGCTCTACAGCATCATTGTCGACTCGGTTCAGGTGAGCGAAGCCGAGGTGCGTGAGCGCTACCGGCTCGACCAAGAAAAAATCAACCTGCAATTCGTCAAACTATCGGCCAATGACTTCGCGTCCCAGGTCAAACTCACCGACGAAGACAGCAAGAAATTCTACGACCGCAACAAAGAATCTTTTAAAGAACCGCTCAAGATTCAAGTCGAGTATCTGACCTACCCCTTCGAGCAGTTTGCCGGCAACGCCGAAGTCAGCGCCAAAGAGATCGAAGAGTATTACCAGAACAATCAGAAAAGCAAATTTCACCGGCCGCGGGAGGCCAAGATCCGCTATATCGCCCTTGCCATCGCGCCCACCGCCAGTGCTGAAGAAAAGAAGGCGGTGTTGGCGAAAGCCGAAGCCATCATCAAAGAAGCACGCCGCGGCAAAGACTTCGCTCAGTTGGCAAAAAAGGATTCCGCCGATCCCACCGCGGCCAAAGGCGGCGATGTTGGCTGGGTTGTCCAAGGCCAGATGCCGCCGGCGGTCGATAAATTGATCTTTGGTATCGGTAAGGGCGATGTTAGCGATCCGGTGGAGACCCCTGGCGGTGTGCAGATTTTTAAGATCGATGACGTGCGCGCGGAAAAGAATCTAACATTGAAGGAAGCCACGGCGGAGATCACGCAGATCCTGAAGACCGATCAGGCCAAGAAAGCAGCCGGCCAGGCAGCTGATAATGACCGCGTCAAAGCCCAGGCGGGCACGGAATTTACCAAACTGGCGCAAGCGAGCGGCATCGCGGCGAAAGAGACCAAATTATTCGCCGTCGGCGAAATCCTCCCGGAGTTCGGCCAGAACCAGGATATTTATAAAATCGCTTTCGGCCTTGGACAAAAGGACGTGAGCCAGATCGTCGAAGCCAATAGCGCCTATATTTTTCTCCGGCTCAAACAACGCAAGGAACCGGTCGTGCCGCCTCTGGAGAGTGTCAAAGAGCAAGTTGAAAAAGGTGCCAAGGATGCCAAGGCTTACGAGCTGACGTTGCAAAAGGGTAATGGCCTGCTCGACCAGCTCAAGAAAACAAAAGATCTTGCCAAGCTCGCCGGCGCCAACGATTTGAAAGCCGAAGAGACCGGCTGGTTTCAGCGCAACGCGCCGCAGCTGCCGAAAATCGGCGATCTCGCCGAGCTACGCGACAGCGGTCTGTCGTTATCGGCGCAGAAGCCGGTGGCCGATAGACTTTACACGCAAAAAGATGCCGCCTACATTTTGGCCTTCAAAGAAAGCCGGCCCGCCGACATGGAACAATTCGAAAAGGAGAAAGTTCTCCTGAAGAAACAAGCCCTGGTGGAAAGCCGCCAGCGGGCTTTGACCAAGTACCTCGAAAGCCTCAAGGCCAAGGCGAAGATCGACTTCAACAACGATTTCTTGGAAGCGAGCTAAGCGCCGCGGTATCCCAAGGTGCAAATCGTCCTCGTGCGCCACGGCGCTACCGATTGGAATCTGGAACATCGCTGCCAAGGCTCGAGCGATCGCGACCTGAGCGATGTTGGCCTGCGCCAAGCCGAAGAGATCGCCGCGCGACTGCGCGGGGAAACCATTCACGGTATTTATTCCAGCGACCTGAAGCGGGCGCGACGCACAGCTGAAGTCATCAGCACGCATCACAGCCTGCCCGTGGTCATCGAGGAAAGCATTCGTGAACTCGATCATGGCCAATTGGAAGGACTGACGTTCAACGAGATCAAACAGAATCACGGTGAGTTTCTGGTGCGCTGGCGCAGCGAGCCGGCGGAGTTGCAAGTGCCCGGCGGCGAGCGCTTGGCCGATGTCGCCGAGCGCGCCTGGATGGGCTTGAACCAAATCGTCACGCGCCATGCGCGGTCAGACACCATCGTCGTCGTCAGCCACAACTTCCCCATCGTCGGCATCGTCTGCCGGATCACGGGAACCCATCTGAACGACTACCGCAATTTTCATTTGGATCCCTGCGGCATGAGCCGGCTTAATCGCCACGGCGACGGCTCCTGGCAGGTGACCCATGTCAACGGCGATGAGTACGAAAAACATCGTGGCCGAGCGATCCCTAACTGACATAGTACCCACGCCGCGCACCGACGCGCGCGGCTCTGCCTGTCATTGGCGCTTGGCAATCCAACCCATAACAAAGAAAATGACCGCCATCGCGAGGTAAGCGGTAAAAAATTCCGGCGCCGCCATCAGTCCAAACCGGCTGGTAATCCCTCCAGCGGTAAGGTCGTAGGCATGGATGATGCCGAGGGCGGATAACAACGCCGCCGCGACCGACCACACCCCGGCGCGGGCAAATTTTCTCTCGATCAATGCGACGCCAATGGCGGCAAGAATCATTGAGGTAAAGATGAAGCCGCGCTCCAACGAGATCATGCCGTGGATCGCCACGCTCTCATGGCTGAATTTCTCGAGGCCGACCTGATAGAGAGATTTTCCCGCGGCGCGCAGTCCGGTCTCAACCATCATCAAACCCCAACCCGCCAATGC
>JBGTCC010000608.1:0-3120 GCA_041749055.1 Thermodesulfobacteriota bacterium
AGCTGGTCGCCGAGCCAAACGCCGTGCGCGAGCTAACTGATCAAGGTTACAATCTCTTCCCAGGCATCGTTCGCCGCTCCATTTACTTCGGTGACGCGGTCGATTATACGGTTGAACTTGCTGCGCATGGAGTTTTACGCGTGGTCGCGCCACCGTCCCAACGATTCGCGCCCGGCCAGTCGATCTGCGCGGCAGCCCATCCCGAACATTGCGTCGTCGTGCGTGAAGATTGACGCAGCAAAGTCGCAACCGAAAAAAGAATGGCCGCAAAGAACGCAAACGTCGGCACAAAAGAGATTCAGGAATTGTCGGGGCGGGGTTGAAACCCGCCCTCTTCAGCCATCGGCAATTGCGGAAAGTTTGTTCAAGCTGCAGAAATTCTCACGGATAGCGGTGCAAAGAACGTAAAACAGAAATCGGAAGATCTCCCGCAAAGCATGTCCTGAGCGGCGTCAAGGGACTCCAAGGCAAAAAGGAAATAACACATTGTCATTTCGACCCAGGGGAGAAATCTTTTTCAGATACCTCGCATCGGTTTGGGCTGACGGGTACCGCCCGTCACTTGGCGCCTTTGCGCCTTTGCGGGAGGAATAAATGGACTTCGTCACCAACCAAGAGATCATCATGGCGGCACGGCGCAATCTTAGCGACAACGTTTGGCACTACTTGACCGGCGGCGCCGAGTCGGAAACCACCATGCGCCGCAACCGCTTCGGCCTCGATAGCCTAGCATTTCGCCCGCGGGTGCTCGTCGATGTGTCTGCGATCGATCCCTCGACAACTTTTCTCGGACATAAACTTGCCATCCCGGTCATGCTCGCGCCGATCGGCTCGCTGCAGTCGATTACGCCCGAGGGCGGAGTCGCCGTCGCCAAAGCCGCTGAAGAATTCGGCACCGTCAACTTCGTCAGCTCGGTGACTCAACCCAGCCTGGAAGAGATCGCCGCGGCCAGCCGCAACCCCAAAATCTTTCAGCTCTACGTGCAAGGCGACTTGAAGTGGGTAGAAAATCTTTTGCGACGCGTCAAGCAGGCGAGCTATTCGGCGCTATGCCTGACTGTCGACACCGCGCACTACGGCCACCGCGAGCGTCAGATGATGGACCGCTGGCTGCCGCCGAGCCGCCGCGGTGTCGGATACGAATACCGCGCCGGCCGTACTTGGGAAACCCTGGACGCCATCAAGGAGATGGCCGGACTGCCATTCATTCTAAAAGGCGTGGCGACCGCCGAAGACGCCGCCCTTGCCGTGGCCCATGGCGTAGGTACGATTTACGTTTCCAATCATGGCGGGCGCCAGCTTGACCATGGGCGGGCCACCATCGATATGCTCCCGGAAATCGTCGATGCAGTCGGCGGCCGAGCTGAGATTATTCTCGATGGCGGAATCGTGCGCGGCAGCGACGTGCTCAAGGCCATCGCTCTGGGCGCACGTGCCGTGGCCATCGGCAAACTGCAAGGCTGGGGACTCGCCGCCGCCGGTCAGGCCGGCTTGGTACGGGTGCTCGAAATACTCAAAAGCGAGATCATCACCACCATGGCACTGCTCGGCATCACGCGGCTCGATCAACTCACCGCCGCCTACTTGGACAACGTTCAACCGTTGGCGCCGGGCCATGAAATGAGCGCCTTTCCGCACATGCCCGGCGGCCAGTTGCTGTGAGCGGGGAGGATTCGTAATTTGAGATTGAGACGCGTGTCAGGCTTTGATTGATCAAAGGCTTTGATGATTCGATATTCGATTCATCGTCTCTACCCAACGAGAACAAGCAAATTGTCAAAGACAACAAGGCTGACACCTGATACCTTCGGGATCGACATCTCACCGCCGCTCGGATGCTTCGCGCGGGACATAGCTCCAGCCAATCTCCTCGGCGTAAGCAAGGATGCGCGCCTGGACGGTTTTGTGTTCGCTGGGCGCCGGCATGTATTTATTGGGATTGTTCGACTTCTCGGATGACTTCTTCCAACAGCGCGGGCCGAACGTGGAGCGTTGAGAGACTGGGGACAGACCTCAACAACGTCACGACTTCATCCTTCGTCTTCTGTTTGCGGCGAATCGCGCGCACAAGCACACCGAGTGTACCATGCGCTTTCAAACCAAGATTGCGCGCTGCCAGGCGGGCTGCCGTATCATCCGTCAGCACCAGACAACCGGGATGTGCTTGGGCAATCTGCAACGCCTGCTGTTCGCCGCGATGCAGCGCCAGTAGCCGGCTTAACACATCGAGTTCCGTGGACAACGCGTTACCGTGCGTCAATTTCTGATAGCGCACCGTATCGTGCGTTAGCGCGCTCGGCCGGTGCTTCACCACCTCGTCCCACACGGCTAGCGGCACTAGCACTTGGGGAAAGTCGGCCAACAACTCCACGCACCCCACTTCATCCAAGTGGATGAGCGGACCGGCATCGCACACAACAATCGGTGACCCAGGCTCATTCCCGGCCACGCAACCCCCAGGCCAGGTCCTCCCGGATGAAAGATTCCGCGAGCGGCGTAGAATGCGATTCCAGGTAGCGGCGCAGCGCCTCTGCCAATAACTCGTCGAAATCGCCTACCGAGCCCTGCTCGACAAAGGCACGCGCTTCCGCGAGCAGTTCCGCTGGCAGCTCAGCCTGAATTGCAGTTTTCATAAATTTACCTTTCCCTAAGACATTCACGGCTAGCGCGCTAAACTTTCGGCGTCTTGCTGTTCAATGCGCATAGTTATATCCCTCAACACCGCTGGCATTCTAGCTCGGAACGCTTCCGTCCCGCAAATTCTCTCCGTCTCCAAGAGCGCAGCGTAATGCAAGACCCGGGAGCCTTGCACACTCACGGACAAGGTCAGCCGAGCCGACCGGTGCCATTCGAAAGTCAGCGCGCCGTCCGGCTCAACGCCAACCTCGGGACCAAGCAGACTGGAGTCGATCGCTTCGGCAAAGGCGCGCGCGTCCGCCACCGCCGCAACCGTCACGGCATCCGCTCCATAACCGTCCCAGCCCGGCGCAGAGCATTCGTGGGCAATCTCCTCGATCCGTCGTTTCAGTTCCGAATTCATTGCGTCAAATATTTGAGGCGCCTTCGGCCGTTCTCGTTGCGTCTCCGTCCAAGCACAACTCCGATAAATTAAGATCATGA
>JBGTCC010000609.1:0-5965 GCA_041749055.1 Thermodesulfobacteriota bacterium
GCCGTCGCTGGGCGCGTTTCCCTCTTGGGCCGAACAATTGATCGCCGAGAGCATGGGCAAGGAAAACCAGGGTATCGTGCCGGTGGCCAATGAAAATTTGGCGCCGCCGGAAACCTACGGTGCCGACCGTTTTTTCGTTTATCTGCGTCTCGCCAGCGATAGCAATCACGAACTTGACCGCCAGATGGCAGCGCTGGAAGCCAATGGTCATCCGCTGGCGCGCATCGATTTGGCTGACAAGTATGATATCGGCCAGGAGTTTTTCCGCTGGGAATTCGCCGTGGCGGCGGCCGGTGCGGTGCTTGGGATCAACCCGTTCAACCAGCCTGATGTGCAGCTGGCGAAAGACCTCTCCAAGAAAGCTATGAGCGAGAGCGGTGCCGGCGCTGCCAAGTTGAAAGAGGAAGTTGCCGCCGCCGATGCCACGGCCCTCGACAAGATGGTCGGCGCCTGGATTGGCAAGAAAAAGCCGCGGGACTACGTCGTGGTGCAGGCTTACATCGCGCCGTCACGGGAGAATAGCACGAGGCTGTCGGCGCTCTGCGCCGCGCTGCAAAGCCGCCTTGGCGTGGCCACGACCTTAGGTTTTGGCCCGCGCTTCCTTCACTCCACCGGCCAGCTTCACAAAGGCGGACCTAATTCGGTGTTGGTACTACAGATCGTCGACCAACCTGCCGATAATCTAGCCGTACCGGAGACAAGCTATACCTTTGACGCCCTGATCCAGGCGCAAGCGATCGGCGATTTTACCGCGCTGAAACAAAGACGGCGGCGCGCGCTGCGCGTCAATCTCGGCGGCGACAGCGCCGGCGGTTTAGAGCGCTTGACGGCGGCGATACAAAAATAACCTAGCTTCTCCAGGGAAGGAGAACATAAGATGGAACTGGGCATGATCGGCTTGGGCCGAATGGGCGCCAACATGACCGAGCGGCTGGTGCGCGGCGGCCACACGATGATTACTTACGATCGCAGCGCCGAGGCGATTCAAAGGGTCGTCGACAAGGGCGCTGTGGGCGCCCACTCCCTCGCCGACTTCGTCAAGCAATTATCTCTGCCGCGGGCGATTTGGCTGATGGTGCCGTCGGGCGATCCGGTGGATCAGACGATTGAGCAGTTGCTGCCGCACCTGGCTAAAGGCGATATTATTATCGACGGCGGCAACTCTAACTACAAAGATTCGATCCGGCGCGCCGAAAAACTAAAAACTCACGGTCTGCACTTCATCGATGCCGGCACCAGCGGCGGCATCTGGGGGTTGCAAAACGGCTATTGCATGATGGTTGGCGGCGACAAGGAAACCGTCGGCCGTTTGGAGCCGATCTTTCTCACCCTCGCGCCCAAAGACGGCTATCTGCACGCCGGCCCCAACGGCGCCGGCCACTACGTCAAAATGGTTCACAACGGCATCGAGTACGGCATGATGCAGGCCTACGGCGAAGGCTTCGAACTGCTCGAGGCCTCGCAGTTCGATCTCGATTTGGCAAAAGTTTCGCGCCTGTGGAATCAGGGCAGTGTGGTGCGCTCTTGGCTGCTTGAACTGTGCCAGAGCGCTTTCGAAAAAGACGCCAAACTCGATGGTATCAAAGGCTATGTCGACGATTCGGGTGAAGGGCGTTGGACGGTTATTGAAGCGATCGAACGGGGTGTCGCCGCGCCGGTGTTGGCCCATTCGCTATTCGCACGCTTCTCGTCGCGCCAGCAGGACGCCTTCGCTAACAAGGTGATCGCCGCCTTGCGCAATGAATTCGGCGGCCACGCGGTGAAGAAAGGCTAACGATGGCCGGCGATCCACACGATTACATTGCCGATGGCTTCAACCCGAGCAAAAAACCCCACGCCTGCGTGCTGGTTATCTTCGGCGCTTCCGGCGATCTCACCAAGCGCAAATTGATCCCGGCGCTTTATAATTTGGCGTTGGAGAAGCGTCTCCCCGAACGCTTCGCGGTGGTCGGTTATGCGCGCAGCGAAATGACCCATGAGGCGTTTCGCGACAAGATGCGCGACGCGGTCAACGAATTCTCCCGCACCGGGCTCAAAGACGACAGCGTGTGGCAGCAGTTCGCCGCCACGCTCTTTTACGTGCGCGGCGGCTACGAAGAGCCGGAGGGATATCAAAACCTGAAGGACTTTGTCGACGGTTTCGATCGCGGCGGGCGCGTGCTGCCGTCAAGAGTGTTTTATCTGGCGACGCCGCCGGATCTGTACGGCACGGTGGTCGAGCGAATCGCCGCGGCGGGACTGGCGGTCAAAGAAAGCGCCGACGAATCGCGCACCCGGGTGGTGATCGAAAAACCCTTCGGCACCGACTTGCAGACCGCGCGGGAGCTCAATCATCGCGTGCACGAAGTGCTCGATGAAAAGCAGATCTACCGCATTGATCATTATCTCGGCAAAGAAACCGTGCAAAACATCATGGTATTCCGCTTCGCCAACGCGGTCTTCGAACCGGTCTGGAACCGGCGCTACGTCGACCATGTGCAAATCACCGCGGCGGAGAGCGTCGGCGTGGAAAATCGCGGCGGCTACTATGAAGAGGCGGGGGTGGTGCGCGACATGTTTCAGAACCACCTGCTGCAATTGCTTTGCCTGACCGCGATGGAACCTGCGGTCAGCTTTAACGCCCAGGAGGTGCGCGACGAGAAAGGCAAACTGCTGCGCGCGGTGCGGCTGATCGCGCCCGAGGAGGTTTCGACGGCGGCGGTGCGCGGCCAATACAGCGCCGGGAGAATAGACAATAAATCAGTGCCCGGCTATCGTGACGAGCCCGGCGTAGCGAAGCATTCAAACACCGTAACCTATGCGGCGATGAAGCTGTGGATCGACAGCTGGCGCTGGGAAGGCGTGCCGTTTTATTTACGCTCGGGCAAGCGCATGGCCAAGCGGGTCACGGAAATCGCCATTCAATTCAAACGGCCGCCGATGCTGCTCTTCAAGGCTTGCGCGGTCGATGAGGTGAGCCCCAACGTCATGGTCCTGCGTATTCAGCCCGACGAAGGCATCTCGCTCACCTTCGAGGTGAAGCCGCCCGGACCCGATATCTGCATCAGCCCGCTCAGTTTGGACTTCAATTATGAGCAGGCCTTCGGCAACAGCCCGCCGGATTCCTATGAAACGCTTTTGGAAGATTGCATCGAAGGCGATTCGACGCTGTTCACGCGCCATGATTGGGTAGAGCTGGCTTGGGCGCTGATGGATCCGATCATCCAGGTCTGGAGTTTGAGCAAACCGAAAAATTTTTCCAATTACGAAGCCGGCTCCTGGGGACCCAAAGAAAGCGACGAATTCATGCAGAAAGACGGCCGGCGCTGGCGCAAGCCGTGAGGGGAGAGGGATTGGCCGTACCCTTCGACTTGCTCAGGGCGATCGGAGACGCAAAGGGAACAAACTTCAGAATAGGATGATGCGCCACGAAGGAGACGAAGGATTTAGAAATTAGCAATCCGACCTTCGTGCGTTTCGTGCCTCCTTCGAAAATATCTGTAGGTGGATGATCTGGGGAACAACAAATCGGCACCGAGGTTCCGTCATACCCGCGAAAGCGGGTATGCAGGCTAATTCGACGGAGAACAAACCTGGATTCCCGCCTGCGCGGGAATGACGATTCGGGGAGTTGAGCATGTGGAGGGGAATCCATCTATTTTCATTGTCTGTTGACGAGCGCAAGCTCATGAAAAACTTCGTGGTGAATAAGAGTTATGGCACCCAAAGACCTCGTTCTCGCCGGTGATATCGGCGGCACCAAGACCAACTTGGCGCTGTTTTCGGCGCATGGCGAAAAATTACGCATCGAGACGCTCAAGAAATTTTCCAGCAAGCGCTATTCCGGCCTGATTCCGGTGCTGGAGGATTTTCTCGCCGAACCCCACCCGACGATCGAGGCCGCCTGTTTCGGCATTGCCGGCGCCGTGGTCGACGGCAAGGTGCGCACGCCCAATCTTCCTTGGATGGTCGACATCGAGGACTTGCGCCGGGCCTTGAAGCTCGACGGCGTGACGTTGCTCAACGATCTGGAAGCGGCTGCCTACGGCTTGTTCACGCTGGAAAACGACGAACTCTTCACGCTCAACGAAGGCACCATGCGCCACGCCGGCAACAAGGCGCTGATCGCCGCGGGCACAGGCCTGGGGCAAGCGGTCCTGTTCGACGACGGCCGGCGCTTTCATCCGTCGGCCTCCGAGGGCGGCCACGGCGATTTCGCGCCGCGCAACGAGCTCGAAATCGAGCTGTTGCGCTACTTGATCGGCCGCTTCGGCCATGTGAGCTACGAGCGGGTGGTGTCGGGACCGGGCTTGTTCAATATCTACCGCTTTCTCAAGGATGTCCGCGGACTCGAAGAGCCGCCCTGGCTGCGCGAGCGGCTCGACGCGGCGGACGATCCCACCGCCGAGATCTCCAAAGCCGGCCTCGCGGGCGAGGCGGCGATCTGCATGGAAGCGTTGAATCTGTTCGTGACGGTATACGGCGCCGAAGCGGGCAATCTGGCGCTGCGCGCCAAAGCGGTGCGCGGTGTTTACATCGGCGGCGGCATAGCGCCGAAGATCCTCGACAAGCTCAAAGACGGAACTTTCATGCGCGCATTCCTCGACAAGGGGCGCTATACCGATTTGCTGCGCGCGACTCCCGTCCAGGTGGTGATGAACGATCGGGCGGCGTTGCAGGGCGCCGCCTACTACGCGGCGTTTCTTTCCGGTGACTAATCCCGAAATCATTATCTGCAGCGACGTCGATGAGTTGAACCGTAAGGCGGCGGAACAATTCGTCGCATTGGCGCGCCAAGCGATCATTACGCGCGGCCGCTTCGCCGTCGCGCTCTCCGGCGGCTCTACGCCCAAAGCGCTTTATTCACTGTTGGCGACCGATGAATTCAAGCAGCAGTTGGCCTGGCGGCAAATTCATCTTTTCTGGGGCGACGAGCGCTGTGTCGCGCCGGATCATGCGGAAAGCAATTTTCGCATGGTCAAGGAATCGCTGCTGTCCAAGATTCCGATCCCCAGCGAGAACGTTCATCGAATGAATGGCGAAATCGAACCTGCCGTCGCAGCGACCGCCTATGAGGCAGAGCTAAAAGAGTTTTTCTCGCCGTTAGAGAATAACTTGCCGCGCTTCGACCTGCTGCTCCTCGGTCTTGGCGAAGATGGCCACACGGCGTCGCTTTTTCCCGGCAGCTCGGCGTTGAACGAAAGTGCGCGACTGGTAGCGCCGAGCTACGTTGAGACGCTCCATGCCCACCGGCTGACCTTGACGTTGCCGGTGATCAACAACGGCGCGCAGATTTCTTTCCTGGTCGCCGGCAAGAGCAAGGCGGCGATGGTAAAGGAAATTCTTCGGCGAGAAACGGGCGGTTATCCGGCCGCGCGAATCCAACCCGCGCGCGGCCGACTTACCTGGTTCATCACCCGGGATGCCGCCGGTGATCTTGCCATGTCCTAATCATTTGTTTTAAGCTGCCTATGCACGAGCGTGACAAGCGGATGGCGTTGGCCGATCCGGCACAAGGAGTTAAATCATGAGCGGGTACAATTACGAGTCCTTTGGGCAGTGTGAGATCGCGGCGCCGGACTTTTGGTCGGTGGCCAAAGTCGGCGGCCGGGCGCCGGAGTTCAGCTTGCCGGACCTCGACAGCAATCTGGTTTCGCTGGCGTCCTTCGCTGGCCGGAAGCATGTCTTGCTGGAGTTCGGCAGCATCACTTGACCGCCGTTTGTGGGGGAGGTTCCTCCGCTGGCGGCGCTTTATCGGCAGTATAAAAAACTCGGTTTCGAGTTTTTCATCGTTTACACTCGCGAAGCTCACCCCGGTGAAAACTACCCGCACCACGATCGCTTCGAGCAAAAGCTCGCCCACGCGAAAAAACTGCGCGAGCTCGATAAGGTCGACGACATTACCATCCTGACTGACGATATCCACGGCGCCGCCCACTCGGCTTATGGCCAACTGCCGAATATGATTTATCTAATCGACCGCGAC
>JBGTCC010000610.1:0-2783 GCA_041749055.1 Thermodesulfobacteriota bacterium
AACAGCACAATCTGCCGGTGATGGAAGATCTCGGCAGCGGCGCGTTGATCGACTTAAGCCAGTACGGTCTATCGAAAGAGCCGCTGGTCGGCGAAAGAATCGCCGCCGGCGCCGATGTGGTCACATTCAGCGGCGACAAAATCCTCGGCGGCCCGCAAGCCGGCTTGATGGTCGGCAAAAAAGAACTGATCGGCAAGATGAATAAGAATCCTATGCAACGCGCCCTGCGCTGCGGCAAGCTGACGCTCGCCGCCTTGGAAGCGACCCTGCGCCGCTACCGCCAGTCGCCCAACATCGTCGAAGAGATCCCGACCCTGCGAGCCTTCACCCGCTCCGTCGACGAAATTCGCGTCATGGGCCAGTCGGTGTTGCCAAAACTCGAAGCCGCCCTCGGCAACGGCTATCAACTGTCACTGCAAGACTCGACATCGCAAATTGGCAGCGGCGCATTGCCGACGGAAGAACTGCCGACGGTCGTGATCACCGTCGCGCACCCGAAACATAGCGCCAACGCCATCGCCAAACAATTTAGGCAAGCCGATCCGCCAATCATCGGCCGCATCCAAGACGACAAATTCCTCCTGGACCTCAGAACAATCTTCGACGCCGATGATTTAATCCCAAAGTTGGATTCCGAGTAACTTCAATCTTCCATAATTTTTTTTTAATTAACCCCATGCCCTACATCATTGGCACCGCCGGCCACATCGACCACGGCAAGACCAGCCTGATCAAAGCCCTCACCGGCACTGACACCGATCGGTTGAAGGAAGAAAAAGAGCGCGGCATCTCCATAGATTTAGGCTTCGCCCATCTCGATCTGTCGGACGGGACTTCGGCGGGCGTCGTTGACGTACCGGGCCATGAGCGCTTCATCAAAAACATGCTCGCCGGCGCCCACGGCATCGATCTAGTGATGTTCACCGTCGCCGCCGACGACGGCGTCATGCCGCAGACCGAAGAGCATCTCGACATCGTCCATCTGCTCGGCATCAAGATGGCGATCTTCGTCATCACCAAAGCCGACCTGGCGCCCACGCGCATCGCCGATGTCGAAGAGGAGATCGACATCCTGACCTTCGGCACGCTGCTCGAAAACTCGCCCAAGCTGGCGGTATCCTCTACCACCGGCCAGGGTATTGACGAGTTAAAGCAACTGATTTCAACGACTTTGAAATCCGCCAGTCACAACCCGCCATCCGGCTACTTTCGTCTGCCGGTAGACCGGGCTTTTGTCTTGCAAGGCCATGGCGTCGTCGTTACCGGCACGTCGCTCTCCGGCGAGATCAAAGTCGGCGAGCAGGTGCGCTGTCTGCCCGGCGACAACCTTTTTCGCGTGCGCAGCCTACAAGTGCATGGCCAATCAGTGGAGCGCGCCAGTTGGGGCCAGCGGGTGGCGATGAATTTGACCGGCCCGGAGCGCGCCTCAATTGAACGCGGTCAAGTCATCTGCCACGAGAAACTGGCGCTCACCTCGCAACGCTTCGACGCCTTTCTAGAAGTCCGCCCGGCGGCGGCCAAGGGCATCAAGAACCATCAGCGCCTGCGCATCCACATGGGCGCGGCCGAGCGTCTTGGCAAGGTCGTTCTGCTCGGCGACAAGGATAAGGCCGAGCCCAAAGAATCGGTCTATTGCCAGATTACTCTAGAGGAACCGCTGCTGGTTTTGCGCGGCGATCGATTTGTCGCGCGCGACGAAACCGCCCGGCGCACCCTAGGCGGCGGCACGATCGTCCACCCCTGGTCCGCACGGCACAAACGCGGCGAGGCCAACCTGTTGGGACGGCTCAAAGCGCTCCACACCGGCGACTTCGCGCACTTGATGGAAAACTTCTTGAACGAGAGTAGTGAATTTGCTCTGGCCATCGACGCCATTCATCAGTTCTTGAACCTGCGGGAAGCGGACGCGCGGCAAAAAGTCGACGCTTTGAAATCTCTGCGCGCGCTCAACGCCGACGGCGAAAAAGTCTACACCACGGACTTGAAATGGAACCGGTTGAAGGAGCGACTGCTCAAGACGCTCAAAGAATTCCACGCCGCCCACCCGTTGGCGCCGGGCATGGACATGGAGGAGCTGCGCGGCAAGCTCGGCTACCAACTATCGCCGAAAATATTTCGCGGCGTCGTCGACCTGTTTAGCACCGAGAAACTGATCGCCAAGGAAGAAAGCCTCCTGCGCCTAACCAGTCATAGAGTCCAGCTCGGCGGCCAGGAAAAGGTCTTGATGGAAAAGATCAAGAAGCTTCTCGGCGACCAGCCGCTGGCGCCGCCGGACTTGAAGGAAGTCGAGAAACAAGCCGGCGTGCCGCGCAACCGTTTGAGCGAAGTCATCCGCTTGCTCGAACGGGAAGGTTCAGTGGTACGCATCACCACCGATATGTATTTCCTCGCTTCGAGCATCGAACAGCTGCGCGCGACCCTGGTGCAATTTTTAAGCGAAAAGGGCGAGATGAACGCCGCCGCTTTTCGCGATCTGATCGGCTCCAGCCGCAAATATACGATTCCGTTGTTGGAATACTTCGACCGCGTCGGGTTAACGATACGTATCGGCGACATCCGCAAACTCAAAGTGCCCCTCGCCGCGGCAAAAACTCCGGCGCGTTGAATTTTTCCGATATTCAATCTACACTCGCTACTATGATGCTAGGGAAAAAGAAAGCCGTGCGCTTGACGCAAGAGGTCAAAAGCGCGGGTTGAGCTGCGAAGCTCGGTCCGGGCGACCTTGCGCAAGTACTACACGATTTACCGAAGTTCAACGATCCCAACATGCTGGTCGGCACGGA
>JBGTCC010000611.1:0-1845 GCA_041749055.1 Thermodesulfobacteriota bacterium
TCCAGCGCTGGTATTCGACTTTATTATAAAGGCTTGCGCGCAATGCTCGCAAGGCCAGGTGATTCATTATTCTCCGGCGCGGTCCGTCCGCCCGCATTAGTGGAATTGCGGACCCAGCGGCCCGCAACGTATTAGAGGTTATCCCGATAGCGCATACGCGCAGCGCGGCGTTGGCAAAATCCACTTTAAACTGCGGCGCATGTTCGCTAATGATTTGTCGAAGTGTTCTGTTTACCCGTTGGCACCGATTCAATTGAGTCTATGAGGTCTCTGACTAAACTAAGCGGGCGGTTGGCCCGTCTCTATTATGGCTGGGTCATGGTCGGGGTGGTTTCCGCCATGCGTGTGTTCGGTGGCGGGCTGCATGGTTACGGCTTCACGGTTTTCTTTCTGCCGGTGAGCCAAGACTTGGGCCTCACCCGCGCGCAGACATCCTTGGCCTTTTCTCTGGCGCGCGCCGAGGGCGCCATCGAAGCGCCGATCATCGGCTATGTCGTGGACCGCTTTGGACCGCGGCCGTTGATGGTTGTCGCAGCGTTATTGGCCGGGATCGGTTACATCTCGCTATCTTGGGTTGACAGCTACGTTGGCTTCTTGATTATCTATCTCGGGCTGATTTCGCTGGCCTACTCGGCTGGGTTTATCCAAACACCGACGGTGGTGGCGAATAACTGGTTTATCCGCAAGCGCGCGCGGGCGACGACGGTGGTCGGTTCGGCGGTCACGGTGGGCGGTATGCTGATTACCCCGGTGCTCGCCACAGTGTCATCCTTGTCTTGATTCCTTTGCAGAGGTTAGAGCGTTGAGTTCGAAAAATTACCGAACTACGATGGAGCGGTTACTTGAGTTAATCTGAATTCCAGAATGAGGCGCAAAAATGGCTGAACCAAGATCGCACCGTTTACCAACATCAGTTATCCCCGAGCGTTATGAGATCAAGCTAACTCCGGATTTGTCGCGCTGGACCTTCGCCGGCGAGGTCAAGATCACCGTAGAGGTGCGCCAGGCGGTGCGCGAGTTCGTCCTCAACGCGGCGGAGCTGTCGATCCAGTCGGTGTCCATGCGGCACGCCAACGGCGCAGTGCTGCATGGCAACGCGCAATCGGACGAAGCCAACGAGCAGGCGGTGTTGAGTTTTCCCGACATTGTGGCGCCGGGGCACTACCAGCTGCAGATTCAATTCACCGGGCTACTCAATGACAAACTGCATGGTTTTTACCGCAGCCTTTACAAAGGCGCTGACGGTCAGGACAAGCCGCTGGCGTCGACGCAGTTCGAGTCGACGGACGCGCGCCGGGCGTTTCCCTGTTGGGATGAGCCGGCGTTCAAGGCGGTTTTTCAAGTGACTTTGGTGATTGACGAGAAACTCACGGCGATCTCCAACGCCCGAGTCATCGACGAGAGGGTGTTGCCGGGGACGGGTAACAAGTCAGTGAGCTTTGCCGACTCAATGAAGATGTCGACCTATCTGGTGGCGTTCATCGTCGGTGAATTCGAAGCCACGGAGCCGGTGACGGCGGATGGTGTGGCGCTGCGGGTCTTGGCGGTGCCGGGTAAAAAGAAACTGGCCGACTTCGCCGTCGCCATCGGCAAGGCGTCGTTGGAACATTTCAGCCAGTACTACGGCATCCCTTATCCCGGCGATAAATTGGATTTGATCGCCATCCCCGATTTCGCCTCAGGCGCCATGGAGAATTTGGGCGCCATCACTTTTCGTGAGACCGCGTTGTTGGTCGATCCCGATAAAGCGACCCGTGCCGAGCTCGAGCGCGTCGCCGATGTCGTGTCCCATGAAAATGCCCATATGTGGTTTGGCGATCTGGTGACCATGCAATGGTGGAATGG
>JBGTCC010000612.1:0-6310 GCA_041749055.1 Thermodesulfobacteriota bacterium
CCCCTACGGCGAGTCCATGGGCTATATCGACCCGCGCACCCTGAGCCTGATGTTCGAACTGAAATGTGTCACCCATCGGAAAAACCCGATCTGGGTTTCGATCATCAGCCAGGTGACGCCGAGCGAAAGCTCGAAGGTCAAGGCGATGGGGATGTCGACGCTGATCCAGCGCTATTTAATCAAGAAAGGCTTCGACAGCGTCCGCGAGGTTCATTTGATCGAGCCGCTGGTGAATCTTCGTCCCTATGTCGCCGTCAGCCTAAAGAAGCGCAATGACGAAGAGCCAGGTCAAGTCATGCAAGCGATCTTGGATTACGGCGACCGGGTCGGCAAGATGGTGGTCGCCTGCGACGAAGACATCAACATCAAAGATCCGGTTGCGGTCACTTGGGCGATCACACACCGATCCCAGCCGCACAAGGATTTTAAAATTATTCCTGACCGCCCCTTCGGCGCTACGCCCATCGGCATGGTCTGCACCCATCCATCGAGCCGTTACGACAATAGTGAATCGTCGGTGTTGATCGACGCCACGCGCAAGGCCGACTTCCCGCCGCTGTCGCTACCCAAGAAGGAATTCATGGTGCGCGCTAAACAACTCTGGGAAGAGTTGGGATTGCCCAATCTCGAACCCCAGGAACCTTGGCATGGCTATCTAATGGGCTATTGGCCCGACGACCTGTCCCAGGAGGCTGATTTGGCGGCGCAGAGCGAGCATGAAAAAGTCTGGGAGCGCTTGCGCCAGACTCGCGTACAGGTCGGCGAGGGCGACACCATGAAAACCATGCGCGCGCGCTGGGGCAAAACCCACTCGGGAAGATCGGTCTAATGAAAAAACTACTCACACTCAGCGTTAACGGCCAAGACTATGAAGTCGAGGTCGAAGCCAATCGGCTGCTCCTGCAAGTGCTGCGCGACACCCTCGATCTCACCGGTACTAAGGAAGGTTGCAGCATCGGTGTCTGCGGCGCGTGCAGCGTGATTATCGATGGCCGATTGGTGAGTTCATGCCTGACTCTAGCCGCGGGCTGCGAAGGCAAGAAGATTGAGACCATTGAGGGACTAGCCAAAGACGGCAAACTCCATCCGCTCCAGCAGGCGTTCATCGAGTACGGCGGTTTTCAGTGCGGCATCTGCACTCCGGGCCAGATCATGGCCGCCAAAGCTTTGCTCGACGAGAACGCCAAACCCAGCGAAGCAGAAGTCAAAGAATGGATGTCGGGCAACCTCTGCCGCTGCACGGGATATTATAAAATTCTCGAATCGGTGATGGCGGTGGTCGATGGCAAGACCGATCCCGACTACGCGTTTCGCAAACGCGAGACGACGGCGAAGATTCAGAGCTTGGATGTTTACAAACCCGTGGCTAAGACGAGCTAATCCGCCAAGCCGGATTAGCTCGCCCTGAGCGAAAAGTAAGACCAAAATTATGTCCAAAGCAGAAAAATTCTCCGTCGTCGGCAAGCGTGTTCAGCGGGTCGAGGGCTTCGACAAAGTCACCGGCGATTCGAAGTTTATCGCCGACATTCATCTGCCCGGCATGTTGACCGGCAGAATCCTGCGCAGCCCCTACCCCCACGCGCGCATCCGCGCCATCGACACCAGCAAGGCCGAGAAGCTGCGTGGCGTGCGCGCCGTGGTCACCGCCGAAGACACCCTCAAACGGCCCTGGGGCGCATTTTTCGCAGACCAATATATTTTATCCGTCGGCAAAACCCGCTATGTCGGCGAAGAAGTTGCCGCGGTGGCGGCCATCGATCCCGATATCGCCGAAGAAGCGCTGGATTTGATCGAGGTGGATTGGGAGCCCTTGGCCGGCGTGTTCGACGCCGAGGAAGCGATGCTCGACGGCGCGCCGCTGGTGCACGACGACAAGCCCAACAACATCGCCATGCACTTGGACCTGGAACGCGGCAACATCGCTCAAGCCTTCGCCGACTCAGACATCATCGTCGAGGATACCTTTACCAGTATGCCGCAGTGGCACTGTTCCATTGAGACCATCGGCAGCGTCGTCGAGTATGCGCCCAATGGCAAATACACGATATACATGAACACGCAAACATTGTTCAACGCGCGCTACCGCATCGCTACGGCTCTCGGCGTGCCCGAGACCGACGTGCGGATCATTCAGAGCGCCGTCGGCGGCGGCTTCGGCGGCAAGTCCTGCGACGATAACAATGCGCTGGTGTGCGCGGTGCTCGCACGCAAGGCGGGCAAACCGGTGCGCGTCATCAACACGCGCGAAGAAGAGTTTCTCGCCGGCTGCCGGCCTCGGGTGTTTATGAAGATCAACGTCAAATTGGGCTTCAAGAAAGACGGCCGTATTCGTGCCAAAGAATTGAAAGTCATCGCTGACAATGGCGCCTACTCGGCCAAAGCTCCGGCGATCACCGGCGTGGCGGCGATGCGTCATGACACCTGCTACAAATACTCGGACGTCAAGCTCGAAGCCAAGTTGATCTATACCAACAAAATTCCCACCGGCGCTTTCCGTGGCTTCGGCAATCCATCGGCGGAATGGGCGGTCGAACAGGCCATCGACTTGGGCGCCCACGCTCTCGGCATCGATCCATTGGAAATTGCTCGAATCAACGCCGCGGAAACCGGTTACGTTTCACCCCATGGCAACCGCGTCACCAGCTGCGAGCTCAAGCAATGCCTCGACATGGCGGAACGGATGATCGACTGGCAAGCCAAGCGCGCCGCCAAAGCGCCGAACACCGGCTTGGGTTTGGCCTGCACCGTGCACGTCAGCGGCAAACGCCACTTCGGCGACTACGACGGCAGCTCGGCGACCATCAAGATCAACGAAGACGGCAAGGCATTGATCCTGAGCGGCGAAGGCGAATGCGGCCAGGGCGTGCACACCGCGATGTGCCAGATCGCCGCCGAAGAGTTAGGCGTGCCGGTGGAAGACGTGGAAATCTCCCGCGCCGACACCGATCTGACGACATTCTGTTTGGGCGCTTTCGCCAGCCGATTGACCTACGTCAGCGGCAACGCGGTCAAGAACGCCGCCACCAACGTCAAACAACAACTCTTCGCGCAAGCCGCCGAGATGTTGGAAGCCAACGCCGCCGATTTGATATCGCGCGACGGGCGAATTTTTGTCAAAGGCGCCGAAGGCAAGTCGGTAACCGTCGCCGATGTCGCCCGCGCCAGATTATTCCGCCACGACGGCGCGCCGATTGTCGGTTCCGGCAGCTTCGACGCCGACTCGGTGCTCCCGGACAGCACGCGCTTCGGTAACGAATCCGGCGCTTACAACTACGGCGTACAGGCCGCGCAGGTCCATGTCGATCCGCAAACCGGAGAGGTGAAAGTGTTGCAAATGGTCGTCGCCTCGGACTGCGGCACGGTGATCTACCCCATCGGCGCCGAAGGCCAGGTCGAAGGTGGTTTGGCCCAAGGCATCGGTTATGCCCTCACTGAAGGCTTGCAGTTCGATGAGGGCCGGCCGCTCAATCCTAATTTTTCCGATTACCGCATCCCCTCAATGCGCGACATGCCGCCGTTGCAGCATGCCTTCGCGGATTCCTATGAACCGACGGGACCGTTCGGTGCAAAAGGTCTCGGCGAACTCAACATGGACCCGACCGCAGCGGTCATCAATAACGCGATCTTTGACGCCGTCGGCGTGCGGGTGAAGACACTGCCGATTACTCCAGAGAAGATTCTGCGAGCACTCAAAGAGATGGGTTAAGGTTCCGATGTTCCGACAATCCAAAATCGACAATCCAAAATCCACAATGTCGTCATGATTCGCTTCGACTACCAGGAACCGACGACACTGAAAAAAGTCTTCGCCTTGATGGAAAAACATGGCGACGACGGCAGAGTCATGGCCGGCGGGACTTCGCTCATCATCATGATACGCCAACGCTTGTTGACTCCTAAAGTTGTCATTAGTCTGGCGCGGCTGCCGAAGTTCGACAAAATCAGCTACAGCGCCAAAGATGGTCTACGCATCGGGGCCGGCGCGCGCCATCGCGATATCGAGCTTTCCAACGCCGTCCAGCGGCACTATCCCCTGCTTTACGAAACCTTTCGCAAAGTCGCTCAACCGCGCATCCGCAACATGGGCACCGTGGGCGGCAACCTCGCCGCCGGCGATCCGCTCACCGATCCCGGCGCTAGCCTGATCGCTCTCGATGCCGAAGTGACGCTAACCAGCAGCAAGGGGCGGCGAACCCTGCCGTTGGACGAGTTCTTTGTCGACTACTATCAAACCGCCATGGAGCCCGGTGAACTCTTGACCGAGATCCACGTCCCGCCGCCGACCCGCCCCGGCTGGGCGCATATCAAGTTCACGCCGCGCAGCATCGAAGATTTCGCTACGGTCGGTGTGGCGATCACTGTGCGAACAATGGATGGCATCTGCGAGGATGTGCGGCTCGGCCTCAATTCGGTTTCTTCGACGATAGTTCATGCTCAGAAAGCCGAAGCTATTTTGCGCGGCAAATCCATCAATGATGATCTATTGCGCGAAATGGGCGAGATCGCTGCCAGCGAATGCGACCCCACTGACGACAACCGCGGCTCGGCCGAGTACAAACGCGAGCTTGTGAAAGTATTGGTCCCACGTGCCGCGAACGAAGCATTTGCGCGCGCCGGTTGAGTTTCTCAACAAAGACTTCCCGATACCGGGTCCTGGCCCACCGCAGAGCAAGTTGTGGGGAATCGACCCACTGGGCGTGCTCCCAGGCCGCTGGCCGAGTAGAATTTTCAATCTCTGAGAGTCATTTCATGGCCAGCGAAACCAGAGGTTTGCAGTTTCTCGTGCGCGCATTGGGTTCGCGCACCTTTCGGCTGTTCTTCTTCGGCCAAGCCGTGTCGTTGATCGGCACCTGGATGCAGCTCATCGCCATGCGCTGGCTGGTCTATCGCTTGACGAAATCCGAGCTGATGTTGGGCATGGTGGGATTTATCAGCGACGCCCCGCTCTTTCTTCTCGTGCCCTTTGCTGGGGTCTTGGCGGACCGGCTCAAACGTCACCGCATCATGGTCGTCACCCAGTCGCTGTCGGCGCTCCAGGCAGCGCTGTTGGCGCTGCTCGTCCTCACCGATCAAGTTGCGGTCTGGCATGTGTTCGTTCTCGGTGGGCTGCTCGGCATCGTCAGCGCCTTCGATATCACCGTGCGCCAAGCCTTCATCGTCGACATCATCGAGGAAAGAGCGAACCTGCCCAATGCCATCGCCTTAAACTCTTTCATTTTTAACGGCGCGCTACTTGTCGGTCCCGCCGTCGCCGGCATCCTCATCGCCCTGGTCGGCGAAGGGCCCTGTTTTGCCCTCAACAGCTTGAGTTATCTGGCGGTCTTGGGCGCGCTCTTCCTGATGAAAATTCCGGAAAAAACATTTTCCGCCAGCCCGCTCGATTTCAAGGCGGCGATCATGGAAGGCGCCGCGTACACCTTCGCTTCGGTGCCGATGCGATCGATCTTAATGCTGGTCGCGGCGGTCAGTCTTGTCGCCGCATCCTACACGCTGCTCATGCCGGTATTCGCCGAAGACATTTTGCGCGGCGGCCCGCGGGTCTTCGGCTATCTCATGTCCGCCTCCGGCGTCGGCGCCCTGGCCGGCGCGATATTTCTCGCCTCGCGCAGGCGCCTCAAAGGGCTGGCCGAGATGATTGTGATCGCCGGCGCCCTCTATGGCGTCGGCCTGGTCGCGTTGTCATTCTCAGGTTCGCTAGCGATCGCGTTGGTCATCGCCCTGGCGCTGGGGATCTCCTTGATGCTGCAGATGGCGTCGAGCAACACTATCGTTCAGAGCATCGTCGACGACCAGAAACGGGGCAGAGTAATGAGCCTCTTTGTCATGGCGCGCCGCGGCATCGAATCCCTCGGCAGCCTATTGTTCGGCGCCATCGCCAACTGGGTGGGTACGCCCAAGACTCTGATGATCGGTGGCGTGTTCTGCCTGCTTGCGGTGGCTGCTTTTGCCACTAAACTTCGTTCGATACGGCACGCAAGCCGCTCCTTCGATGACGAGAGCACACACCGAAGTCGTGAAAATACCTGACCGTGAAATCGCAGCATGCGCTGCGCCAGACCAACGAGATCGACGCTTTAGTCGCAGCTCAAATTGTTAGAGATCGTGAAACCGGCCTTTCACCGACGAGAATCTTGAAATAGGCTGGTGGGAGACGCGGTTTTACCTCGCTCTCTATTCCTCACGCGTAAGCAACGCCCGAGTCCGGTTTACAAGAGTTTCGTCAATCGCTGTTTGCGCGAGAAAAACTACGATCCGATCGGCTGGCAATAGGCCGCGCCGTACAACAAGAGCAAGGTGAAAGCTTTGACCA
>JBGTCC010000613.1:0-3776 GCA_041749055.1 Thermodesulfobacteriota bacterium
GGTTCGATAAATACTAAATGTCTTTGACGAATGGTGATGCCATTGAGACGGCGACTCCGTGGAATCTCACGGTGCGCTACGGGATGATTCGGATTCATCTTCGAATTGTCATCGCTACGAGAAATTCATCGCGGTTCGCTGGCAAGTTCCCGCCTGAGTCTTTATAAAAGAACGACTATGCCTGGCTGGATTTGGAAGTGTTTAGGTGTGAGCAAGAGCGCGCCGGAAAGTCGACGCAAGCTCGGCGTCATCGCCTTGCTCTATTTCATTCAAGGCGCGCCGGCGGCGATTCTCTGGGAAGTCTTGCCGGTTTACTTCCGCATCAACGGCGTGTCGCTGCGCGCCATCGGCGGGCTGCGCCTGCTCGAACTGCCCTATTCTCTGAAAGTCTTTTGGTCGCCGCTGGTGCATCGCTTCGGCGATCGGCGCGGATGGATCCTGGCCTGCATGCTCGGCATTGCCGCGGTGCTGTTCGCGCTGCCGTTCGTTAACGTCGCCGCCGTGGGAGTGATCGTGCTGGTGTTGATCTTGGCGCTTACGACTTTATCGGCAACCCAAGACGTCGCCATCGATTCCTACTCCGTCGGCTTGGTCGAGCGCGCGGAAGAGGGTGCGGCCAACGGCGTGCGTGCTTCGGCCTATCGCGTTGCGCTGGTTTTCGTTGGCGGCGGCTCGGTCTTTCTCGCCGGCGTGCTCGCCTGGAATTCACTTTTCGTTTTGGCTGGAATTGTTTTCGCGGCGCTCGGTTTCGCTGCGCTGGCGATTCCGCGCTTGAGTTTGCCCGATGCTGCTCGCGCGCATTGGCTTGCCGGCTTTGCCGGTTGGGCCGGCACCTGGAAGGTTATCCCGCTGATCTTGTTCGTCCTGACTTACAAGTTGGGCGAGTTCGCCATCGGGCCGATGGTGAAACCGTTTTGGGTCGACTATGGCAAGACGATCTGGCCGGCGCAGGAAGATCTAATGTTTCAGATCGGCATGTTCCCGACGACGTTTGGCATCGTTCTCAGCGTCGTCGGCGCGTTGATGGGGGGGGCGTTCATCTCGCGCTACGGCATCTTTCACGGCGTCTGGGTCCTAGGATCACTCCAAGCCGTGTCGAACCTGGGATATTCGTTTGTCGAGTGGCTGAATTTGGGGCGCTTCGGTCTTTATGGCGCGTCGATGTTCGAATCGTTCTCTGGCGGGCTGGGCACCGCGGCGTTTCTGGCGTTCCTAATGAACGTTTGCCAGAAAGAGCACGCTACCGTGCAGTACGCGTTTCTCTCGTCGGTGTTTTCTCTCACCGGGCGGTTGATTGGCGCGATCAGCGGACTGGGGGCGGAGAAGTACGGCTTCGCCAACTACTTCGCGATTACGTTTTGCCTATCGATGCCGGCGTATCTGCTTTTGCCCTGGGTCAAGCAGTGGATTCAAGAGGAGCCGAGACCGCCGCCTCAGGCTCGCTAAGCTGGCTTTAGCGTGCGCCGATGAGTATGAAAGGCGCCCAGTAGAACGGGTGGGCGGTCTGGGGATTTTTCATCACCGCGAGTTGGGCCTGCTGCAGTGCGGTCGCCCGCCCAACCTTTGACAGCGCGCCGTGCAGCGCGATCATCAAGTCGCGGGTGGCGACATCGGCGACTTTCCAAAGTGAAGCCATAATCGACTGGGAGCCGGCCTGGCTGAACGCAGCGGAGAGGGTAATCAGAGCCGCTCCCGGCACCTGTTCGCCAACTGCGGATTCACAAGCCGATAATATCGCCATGCCATTGGGCGACAAGCGGAGTCCGGCGATTTCGGCGATCGACAGCCGCTGACTTTCCTCATCCTTGCCGGCCATTAAAAGATAGGACTTCTCTGGTCGTTCCAGGTCGAAAATGCCGTGGGTCGCCAAATGAAGATCGGGGAACTGTCCGACCAGACTGAGAAACCGTTCCTTGCTCGCTTGGACGCCGTCCAGTGTCGTCACCAATGGTCGCAGCTTGCCGATCTCGCGCACCTCACGGCTTGCCGCCGGCAGCGTGCCGTCGGGATTGGCGAGGGCGAGTAGTGGGATATTGAGGTTGGCACCGCCGGGATTAGCAATATCAGCCAACTCGAGTTGAGTGAGGTAACTCACGGTATGGGTCTCGGCGAGAAAGCTGCTGGAGCCGTCGGGCTGACTTTGCATCAGCGCGTGAATCGGCAAATACAAGAGCAAATCGTTGGGGATCAAAATCACATTTTTGTGCGCCTTCAGCTCCGCTTCGATCGGTCCCAACAGATGAGCGCTGAGTTTTTTCGTAAGGTTTTTGAACGGAACGAGATTGCGCCGGTAGTCTTCCGAGCCGTCGTCGGCCCAAGACAACCGCTCGGTGGCGCCCCGTTCCAAGTAGTCGCGATATTCTCTGATAAGTTTATACAGCGCTGGTTGCGCCACCGCCTGACGTTTGACCTGAAAGTGTCCTCCCGGCGCAACCACGAAAAGGTAAAGCGCGTCGGGGCTGGAAAACAATTGCACCGCCAGTGTGCCGGTCGGTAGGCGGTCGGCGAACTTCGCCAGCGCTTTAGGATCGATGGTTTGCTGGTCGACAAACCGAGTGCGGTACTGCGGATATTGGCTGAGAAAAGCCTGAACCTGTTTAAGATAGTCCGACTTGGTCTGGGCGAGCAAAGTCGTTAGATTTTCCAATCGACTGGTTGCCTGTTCGGTGACTGGCTTGGTTTGCTCCTCGGCCAAGGCTTTTTCCAAGACAATCGCTTCGCTCTTCGCATCATGCACTTTGTCGATTTCCTGGCGCAATTGCGCATCTTGCAGTTTGGCACCGCTCGCGGTGATGATTTCGGAAACGACGCGGTTCCGTTTTGCTTCGATCACGGCCCAGGCTTCACGGTCGTAGCCTTTGCTGCCGTCCTGTTCGTGCAGGCGCAACAGCAGCCGCGCCAAGGCGTCGTATACCTGCCACTTATCGCCAGCTTGGAGATAGCGCTCGCGGGCGGCGTCCTCTTCGAACTGTCCGCTCAGAGCTTCCAGAACGCCGATGGTCTCCCGGTAACGTTCCAATGCTTCGAGCAAGCGGTTTTGCCGTTCGTCAAGTTGCGCCAAGGCGAAGGCCGCGCGCAGGTGCTCCTCCGGTATCGCGGATTTTCGGGAAATGCTTAGCGCGCGCTCATATAAAGGTTTTGCCGTGGCAAAATCTTGTTTGCGCTCGGCGAGGCTCGCCAGCCGCGTTAGGTTGCCCGCGAGTTGGGGGTGTTCCGGGCCAAGAAATCGCTCGCGTAGCTGCAGCGCTTGCTGGAAAAACTTCATTGCCGCGGCCGGCTCACCGAGCCTTTGGTGGGTGATGCCGAGGTGTTGCAGGTTCACCGCGACCTGTTGAGGTCTTGGCCGGTTTTGATTCTGGCGAATTTTGAGCGCCCGCTCGAACAGCGGTTTGGCTGCGCCGGGCTCTCCCTTCTGCAACGACAAGCGGCCGAGCTGCGTCAGTGACGCGGCGATGCGAATGTCGTTGGGGTGCAGGTTTTTTTCGAGGATATCATGGGCGCGGCTGGCAGCGTATTGCGCCGCCTCAAAGTCGCCCATGTCGAATAACAGTTTGGCGTAGTCGATTAGTGTTGAGCCGAGATCCGGATGCGTGGTTCCACGGTCGAGCTCGATATTCTTGATCGCCCTTTGGTACAGACCCTTGGCTTCCGCCCATTGGCCGGTTCGGCCGAGCAGCTCGGCCAAATAAAAAAGCGGATTAACCAGATGGATATCGTTAGGCTTATGGGATTGTTCTGCCTTGGCGAGGACTTCTCGGGCTTTAATGACCCCGAGT
>JBGTCC010000614.1:0-3938 GCA_041749055.1 Thermodesulfobacteriota bacterium
ATGCACGATCGGTTAGAAGATTTGCACGGTCAAGTGAAATCCGCCGATGACCGCGTGAATTTGATTTACCCCGGTCATGTCGCGGGCGCATTTTAACGTGTTGACCACGCCGGCATGGCCGAAGCCGGTGAGCACCACCAAGCCCTTATCTTTGACATTGATAACGATCGCTTGATCGTCGTGAATCCACGGATCGGGCTGCCACTTGCCATCGATCAGCGCGACTTGGTTGGGGCTGCCTTTCTCGAAGGTTGTCGTCCGCGGAATCTGCCCGGTCACCAGAGCGTTGCCGCCGATCAGCATGGTCGGCCCGCGCTCTTCAATAATTTGCACATCCTCGCCTTCGAGATCCTTTTTGCTCGGCGGAATATGCTCCGACTCGTGGCCATCGCCCTGAATGTTTTTTCTTTTCAGGTAGGCGTCGGGATGAAGCACGATCGGCACCCGCGGCCGGCCATAGCGCTTGATGAATCCCAGCAAGCCGCGCGTGTGGTCGGTGTGACCATGGCTCAAGACCACGGCGTGAAGCTCGTTGCCTTTGATGTCGAGCACGTCCATATTGTGCAGCACGCCGTCGACGGTCACGCCGGTGTCGAACAGAAACGAATCTTTGCGGCCGCCCGAGTAGGTTGTCACCAGAATCGACACGCCATGCTCGGCGCGCAACTGCGGCCGCGCATGGGCATTGCTGCCGCGCTTGTGGCGCTTGGCCACCGGCGTATTGCCCATCAGCACATCGATGGAATTATCCATCACGCTCAGGATTTCGACGCGGTCGACTTCTTTCAGCGGCACCGGAGCCATAGCGCCTCCTATTTCACTTCGTGGAGAAATGGCTTTTTCAACATCCAGTTGACGATCTGTTCGACGGTTTCCGCTTCCTTGCCCAAGAAGCCATGCTGGCTGCGCGCTTCGCAAGGGCTCGACACCGGCGGCAAACCGCCCCAAACGGTGATCAGCGGGAACTTTTCGGAATAGCGGGCGGCATCGCCGTAGGGCGTGTAACGGCATTGATCGCTGACATGGTGCGCGAACAAAAGCGGTATTTGAATCGTCGCGAAGTCGAATCGGCTGAGACCGGGGCCGGGCTCGTTGCTATTTCGCCCGACCGCGCGAAACATCGTGGCGGTGAGAACGGCGCCGGCGATTTTTGCACCGAAACGAGCACCGAGCGCCGCCGCGGAAATCGTCCCGCGGCTGGTGCCGATCAGAAACACAGCCACGCCGGGAAAGCGCTTGTTGAGATCGGCAACTACTGCGGAGATATCGGTGAAGTGGTCGCCGCCGAGACGAAACTCATCGCTTATGCCCCAGCCGCCCTGCTGGTCCGAGGGCGCGTCGAGGATCGCCGCGATGACGCCGCGCCTGACAAACTCAGCACGGCTGCGGACCAGAAAATTGCCACCGGCAAACTTCGACTGGCCGCCCTCCGTGCGAAGCTGGAGCAAGCCGCCTGAACCGGGAAACAATACGGCGACCGCTTGCAGCTCCTTGGGCGCGCTTGTGAGGAAATAGGACTGGGTCACGTTGGCGCGCGTCGGCAGCGTGACGATCTCCTGGGCGCCAACGGCTGATGGTAGCCACGGCAAGGTAGCAGCTACGATGAGCATATGAAGCGTTCGCCGGCGCCAACGCGAGATCATCATTCGTCCACTTATTTCTTCACCGACTTGTAGGCAACATCGATGTTTACCCCCAAGCGATCCTGGCCGGCCCAGTCGGCGTACTCGGGCATCTTGAGCTCTTTCTTGATTTGCTCCAGCGATCGCCCCTTTGCCGCCATCTCTCCGACTCGTTTCATCAGCAATGTGTAATAACCTTCATACTCGTCAAAGATTTTCGTCGTCGTCGGCTGACCATGGCCGGCCACGACTATTTGCGGGTTCAACGATTTCATCAGCTTGTAGCTCGCCAATACGTCAGGAAGGACCACGGCAGGCCGCAAATTGATGAAAGTTCTGACATTGGCCGCCGACGATGCGAACAGCACGCGCTCCTTGGGCATCCACACCGCCGTATCGGCAAAGCTGTGAACGTTTTTCAAGTAGATCAATTCAAAGGTGCGCTCGCCGACGTTAAGCGTCATGCGATCTCTATACTCGATATGCGGCACGATCAGCTTTTCACCCTTAACAGCTTCGGCCATTTCCGCGGACTGCGCCGCCTGTGTTGCCGCCCGCTTGGGGTTGTATTCCTTTTTCATCCCGGCCCCCGCTCCTTCGGCGTTGATTACCATCGCCGGCGGCGAAAACACAAAATGATTGCCGGTATGATCGCCGTGGGTCTCGGTATCGATCAAAAACAATATCGGTTTGTCGGTAACCTTCTTGATCGCCGCCAACAGGTTGCGCGACTGCAGCGGGTTGTTGCAGGCATCGATCATCACGACGCCTTCTTGAGTCACGACAAAGCTGCATGTCGTCGTACCCTGATCCGGGGCAAAGACATAGATGCCGTCCTTGATCTGCGTGATACCCGGCCCAAGGTCCGGCGCGCCTTGCTGCACAGCCGAGCAGGAAGCCAGCGCGACAACCGCCAGGCCGGAACAAAACGTCTTAATTAAATCAGTCAGCTTGAAATATCTATTCATAGTTTTTTTCCTCCAGGAATCACCGATGTAACGCAAGCTACGCGAAACCCCGGTAAACCGTCAAGCGGCAGCTAATAAAAGATTTGACGGTTGGCCGAACTTTGTACTAGCCTCCGGCTGCACTCTCAATGGATCGATTCCGAATGGACCTCTGATACCCAAGGAGACGAATTATGATGAGATTATTCGGGGCATTTTTCTGGTTGCTCGTCGTCAACGGAACGGCGCTCGCCCAGGCGCCGTTTTACCAAGGCAAGACGATCCGCATCGTCACCGGCTACCCCGCCGGTGATGTCAACGATCTCTGGCCGCGCCTAATCGCCCGCCATATGGGCAAATATATCGCCGGCAATCCCAGCTTCATCGTCCAGAATATGCCTGGCGCCAGCTCGATGATCGCAGCGAATTACGTTTACAGCGTCGCCAAACCCGACGGCCTGACACTCGGCTGGATCGCACCGACGCTTTATTTCGATCAGCTGGTCGGCCGCAAAGAAGCGCGCTACGACTGGGGTAAATACAGTTTCATCGGCTCGCCGGCGCAAAGCGAGCACCATCTTTACATGCGCACCGACAGCCCGTACAAAACCATCGAAGACGTGCGCAAAGCCGGCGAGCCGCCGAAATGCGGCTCCGGCGGCGCCACCGGCACCGGCTTTTATTTTCCCAAGCTGCTCGAAGAAACCGTCGGCGCCAAGTTCAACATCGTGTTGGGCTACCAGGGCGGCGGCCCCATCGACCTGGCGGTGGAAAAGGGCGAGATCCACTGCCGCGCCATGACGATCGAATCGTTTATGGCGCGCGAGCCATTCCACACCTGGCGGAAAAATAATTTCGTCAGGAGCCTGGCACAGTCGGGCCGCAAGCGCGACACGCGCCTGACCGATACGCCGACCATCTACGAACTCATGGATCAATACAAAACTGCCGAGCAATCGCGCCGGGTCGCCACCGTGATCCTCGCCGGCGGCGTCTTCGGCCGCCCGCTGGTCGGCCCCGCCGGCATCCCGCCCGAAATAGTGAAAACCCTGCGCGCCGGCGTGGCCAGCGCCCTCAAAGACCCCGAGCTCAAAACCGAGGCCGAAAAACGCAACTACGAGCTCGACCCGGTGGGCGGCGAAGAAATGCAGCGGTTAGCCAATGAAGTCATGAGCCAACCGCCGGCGGTGTTGGAGCGAATGAAGAAAGTGTTGGGGGAATAATTCCAGCCCTTTCACCACGAAGTGTTTCATGAGCTTGCGCTCGTCTACAAAGCATGAAAATGGTTCGCATTCCAAAAACATGCTTCCCTCCCCGATTCGTCATTCCCGCGCACGCGGGAATCCAGGTTTGTTCTGCGCCTTATTAG
>JBGTCC010000615.1:0-7357 GCA_041749055.1 Thermodesulfobacteriota bacterium
GCTGCGCAACGCTGGAGTTGACCTTTTCGCTTCCGACCGATCGCGAAGAGCGAAGGCTATGACGCCAGCTAAGAGATGAATCACGACCATTTCAAAGCAAACGGGAAACGAGATGCAGATTAGGCTCAGCGTCCATCAGGCAAATTGGATCGGAGTCGTGACTTTCTGCGGATGGGGGAGAAATGGCCAGTGAGAAAACGGCGATTCTAAACTTCGGGGGCGACGCTCAGCGCGTCTTCGATGAATGGCACTGCCTCAGGATAGAGCCGCTTTGCAGTCTCAAGGAGCAGCTTCGCCTCATCCATGTCACACAGGATCTCGACCGTCGGCGGCTCCTCATTGTCTTGCTGCCTGGCGACTATATTGTTCTTGAGGATCGTATATTCGGGAGAGGTAATTTCGCACGCGGCTACGAACAGCTCGTAGTGCTCAGACGGTAGTTGGATCAAGAGAGTTGTCACTCGTTAAAACTAGGCAGTTTTCAGCGGAAGTACAAGTGGCCGGCGTGATCGACGGCAGCACCGGACCCCGATTGCGCCGGCATTTTAACTCAATTTGAACGCCGGAGGAAAACTCGAAAGCGAGATCGATAACCTGGGCGCGATGGATTTGACGGTGGGCAATGGCTAAGTCAACTCGCCGTTTAGAGGGCGCTCATCCGGAGTTGAACAAGCGCAACTTCCCTGCCGTACCTTCTTGGGTAAACCTGTAGAAATGCCAGTGGGTCACACAACGGTTCATGAATTGCGCGAAGCCGATGATATCGGCGCGCACCTTAACGCTGCGTTGAAAGAAGTTTTTTAAGTACACCGCGCCGATGGTCGTCATGCTGCGCTCTTTAATCAGCGCGAGAACGAGAGTCCTCAGCAATAGCAGCCCGTACACGAGCGTCGGCAATGCCTTGCCTTCATTGGCCCGCGCGCTGATCTCCGCCCGTTTCCGTTTGAAATCCGGATACGCGTTGACCTGGAAGTAGCGGTCGAAGAAAGCCTGCGGCTCGTAAAGCCGTTTGAGCAATTGCCAGTATCCCTGCTGGAGTTCCTGCGGCGTCATCTGCTCGGGCACGATGTTGCAATTGGGGTCGTCGAGGCGCAGGCGCCCGGCCTTTTCCAGCCGCTCATAGAGCGGCGTTTTGGGCACCGCCGTGAGCATACCGACCATCGCCAGGAGAATGCCGTTGTCCTGAATGAAGCGAAACTGATCTTCGAAGATTGTCGCGTCGTCGTTGTCGAAACCGACGATGAAGCCGGCGCTCACTTCCATCCCGGCATTGCGAATCCGCGCGAGCTTGGCCTGGAGCGAATCGCCTCGGGTGTTTTGGTATTTCTTGGTCTCGTTGAGCGACGCCTCCCGCGGCGTTTCAATGCCAATAAACACCGAGCGGAAGTTGGCCTGGTAAAGCAGATCGAGCAACTCCGCGTCGTCGGCCAGATTGACGCTCGCCTCGGTGGTCAAGCGCAGCGGATAGCCATGCTTCTGCTGCCAAGGAATGATCAACCGAAGCAACGCCTTGGCGTCTTTCTTATTGCCGATGAAATTGTCATCGACGATAAAGCATGAGTAAAAACCGACCCGGCGCATCTCGTCGAGTTCTTCGATGACTTGCTCAGGCCGCTTGGTGCGCGGGCGCCGCCCGAAGGTGACGATGATATCGCAAAACTCACATTGAAACGGACAACCGCGGGAGAATTGCAACGCCCCGGAAGCATAACGATCAACCTTGAGCAGGTCGTAGCGCGACTTGGGGACGTTGCGCATATCCGTCGGCTGCTCTTGCTTATAAAGCGTCCGGTAGTTGCGCCCTTCGGCGAAGCACTGGACAAATTCCGGCCAGGTCTCATCGGCCTCGCCGGTGAACAGGACATCGCAGAGATTATCGAAGTAGCCTTCGTCGACCGACGCGTAAGCGCCGCCGACCACGGTGAACAGCTTCATTGCGCGCAGCTGCTCGAGGATCTGCCGCATGCGCTGCTTTTGCACGTTCATCCCGGTCACAGCGACAATGTCGAAATGGCTTAGCTCCGACCAAACAAGCTCCTCGACATTTTCATCGAGTAAACGGACGTCGTGGTCCGGCACCAGCCCGGCGAGATAAGGCAGCGCGCCGGTGATCATCGACGACTTTTTGCTTCCGGGGTAAAGCGGCAAAGCGTATTCAAACCCCCAGTAGGAGGGTTCGAATTTAGGATTGATGATGCAAATCTTGAGTCGTTTGGCCATGGTTAATTCAGCACAATCGGTTCAGCGCGAGATCCGCCTCTTTTCGCCAACAACTACGCGCCAGCGCCGCCAAACCGTAACTCTTCAGGTGAAGCTTCGTTGCTAAACCAAAATGAGAAGTCGCACGGAGGAACTAGTTGGCAAACTGCATCGAAGCAAAACTCCCTGACGGTGAGCATGCAGGAGGCCGCGCCCGAAAACAAGTAACGGGGCGACGAAATCCAATTCCGGATCATGAACTGGAGCGAAACCAACGGTCAGCGACCGCGGCGCTGATTTGATAGCTTTTCGGCCGGCAAGTTTCCCCGCTGCGAGAGATTAACCTACCGCCCTCCCGGCGGCACTCACATGGCCACCTTGCTGCGCATCGTCACAAACTCCTCCGCGGCGGACGGGTGGATGCCGATGGTCATGTCGAATTGCGCTTTCGTCGCGCCGCAGTTAAGCGCGATGGCGAGGCCTTGGGTAATCTCGGCGGCGTCCGGGCCGACCATGTGGCAGCCAAGGACCTTGTCGGTAGTCTGATCGACGACCAGCTTCATCATGGTGCGTTCGTCGCGGCCGGTAAGCGTGTGTTTGAGCGGCTTGAAGGTACTTCGGTAGATGTCGATTTGATCGCAGCGCGCTCTTGCTTCAGCCTCGGTCAAACCGACGGTGCCGCAGTTGGGCGTGCTGAACACCGCGGTCGGGACATTCAAATAGCACGGCATGGCCGGCTGATTGTTGAACAAAGTGTAAGCCAACGCCATGCCTTCGGCGATGGCCACCGGCGTCAGCATCATCCGGTCCGTGCAGTCGCCGATGGCGTAGACGCTGTCGACCGTAGATTTCGAGTATTCGTCAACCACCACCGCGCCGTTGTATTTTAGTTTTACGCCGGCCTTCTCTAAGCCAAGGTCCGGGGTCTTGGAGCCGCGTCCGGTGGCGTATAGGATCTGATCGGCTTCCAGGATATTGCCATCGGTCAGCGTCGCTCTCAGAACCGCACCACGCTTTTCAATTTTAGTGATATCGGTCATGAATCGAAGATCGACGCCGCGCTTGCGCATCTCGTCGGCCAAAGTTTTGCGAATGTCATCGTCGAAGCCGCGCAGAAATAGCTCGCCACGATAGAGCTGCGTGGTCCGGGCGCCGAGACCGTGAAAAATGCCGGCAAACTCCACGCCGATGTAACCGCCGCCAACGACGATGACCCGCTCGGGCAGCGACGGCAGATAGAAAGCTTCGTTGGAGGTAATCGCATGCTCGGAGCCGGGGAACTTGGGCACCGCCGGCCAGCTGCCGACGGCAACGAGAATATACTTGGCCGTGATGCGCTTGCCGTCGACGCCAACGGTATGGGCATCGATCACCTCGGCGTGGCCTTCCAACAGTGTCACGCCGGCGTCAGCGAGAATCTTCCGGTAGATGCCGTTGAGCCGTAGAATCTCTTTGTCCTTGTTTTCGATCAGCTTGGCCCAATCGAACTGCCGCTCTCCCACCGTCCAGCCGTAGCCAGGGAGATCGTCGAAGTCTTCGCCATAATGAGCCGCGTAGACCAAGAGTTTTTTTGGAATGCAGCCGACGTTGACGCAGGTGCCGCCAAGATAGCGCTCTTCGGCCACCGCCACCTTGGCGCCAAAGGAAGCCGATATCCGGCTGGCGCGCACGCCGCCGGAGCCGGCGCCGATGGTGAAGAGATCGTAATCGAATTGAGCCATGAAAGTTTGCCTTTCGAGTTAGATGTCGTGGGATCATAAAAGGTAGCGGCTGATTCCTCAACAGGCGAACGCGAATATGACAACGGAAACTCATCACGAAGGACAAGAACTTCGGAGTGTTCGATTTCCGACCTTTTGTGACCTCCTTCGAAATTACATGTGAGGGGATGATTTGCACAGCGAAGGGCCTCCGGGGCTCCGTCATACCCGCGAAAGCGGGTATCCAGACTGATTCGGCGCAGAACAAACCTGGATTCCCGCGTGCGCGGGAATGACGAATGGAGGAGAGAGCATGTTCTGGGAATGCGAACCATTTTCATGCTCTGAGGCGAGCGCAAGCTCATGGACACTTCGTGGTGAAATTTTTCTTTTTTTCCGCGCCAGCGATGGCGCATCGATGGCTCGGCCGCGAGCGTTTCTTGGCCATTCTTTTGACAGCCCGGCCGATTTAGGAAACAATGGCCGGCAATTCCCTCATGAGTAAATCTTCCGCACCGCCCTTGTCCCAACCCGCCACGCACGCGCTCACCGGCAGCCAGCGCGTGGCGCAGTCGCTGAGCGCGCTCAAGCATCGCAACTACCGGCTCTACTGGTTCGGCCAGCTGGCCTCGGTGTTGGCGCAAAACATGGAAGCGGTGGCGCAAAGCTGGCTGGTCCTGGAGCTGACCAATTCTCCCCTGATGCTGGGCCTCACCGGCTTGACCTTCACGATCCCGACAGTCGCGCTGACTCTCCTTGGCGGCGCCATCGCCGACCGCGCCGACCGCCGCCGAATTATGATTTGGGCGCAGGTGGGTTCGGCATTGGTCTTTCTGATTCTCACAGGGCTCGTCATGCTCAAGTTGGTCGCCCTCTGGCATGTCATGGCATTGGCGTTTTTCACCGGCTGCGTGCGCGCCTTCGACCGGCCGAGCCGCATGGCGCTCTTACCCCAAATGGTCCCCAAGGAAGACATCCCCAACGCCGTCGCCATCGGCGGCACCATCTGGCAGTTGAACAAGCTCGTTGGCCCGGCCATCGCCGGCATGCTGATTTACTGGGTCGGCATCGGACCGACTTATTTTGTCTGTTTCCTCGCCTCAATCGTCGCCATCGGCCTGTGGCTCGCCATCCATCTCGCCGGCAACCCGGTGGCGTCGAACTCCCGCGGTCTGCTCAAAGACATGACCGAAGGACTGAGCTTCATTCGTCAAAATGAAATCTATTGGGTGTTCATCGGCATGACGTTTTTCAACAGCGTGTTCGGCATGTCCTACGTCATCATGATGCCGGTGTTCGCCCGCAACGTGCTCCATGTCGGCTCCCAGGGGTTCGGCTTCCTCCAAAGTGCCGGCGGCGGCGGCGCCTTAGCCGGTGTCCTGCTCGCCGCCTACTTGAGCCACTTCCCTGGCAAAGGCTTGCAGGCGATCAACGGCGCGGTGGTGTTCGGTGTCACCTTGATCTTGTTCGCCATGTCGAGCTGGTTTCCGCTCTCGCTCGTCGCCGCCTTCGCCTTGGGCATGGCCGGGCAATTCTACATGACCACGATCCACGCCATCTTGCAGATGAACTTACCCAACGAATTACGCGGCCGGGTGATGGGCATCCATGGATTGGCCTGGGAGCTCATGCCAATCGGCGGCTTGATCGCCGGCGCCATCGCCGAATTCGCCGGCGCGCCGATCGCGGTGGCCTTCGGCGGTCTGATGGTCGGCGGCATGGCATTCGTCGTCGCCGTAGCGATGCCGACCATCCGTCGCTTGCAACAGTAGGCTTGCAAATATCGACAACACGAAGAAGCTGCGCGCTATAGCTGCAACCGAAAAGATGAACGGCGGCAAACAACGCAAAGGGCACAGAATTGGTCTTCGTAGGCGCGGGTTTTGAATTCGCCGTTCCTAACAAAAGCCTGAACAATTTAATAATGTAACCCGCACAAATGCCTGACAAGAAAGCCAAGAAGAAATCGGCCGGCCCGCGCAAGCGGCGCAAGCTCTCCGGCAAGTCGACGGGGCTCACTGCCAGAGAAGTTCTATCAACCACGCCGCCCAATAGCGTCGCCGAGTTGCAAGAGGCCATCGACCGCGACGGCGGCCAAGTTCTCACCACTTATCGTGAACCGTTTGGCGATCACTGGCTCATCATCGCCGCCCTGCCTATCGATCAGGTCGAACCGACGCCGTACCAACGCAACCTATCGGATGCCCACGCGCGCAAACTCGAAAGCGTCATCGCCATCGTCGTCCCCGAAGCGGCGACCGCCTATCAGATTCTCGCGTTGAACACCGAGAAGGCGCACAACCTGCGCGAGCGCGCCCTGGAAGTCATCCGCATGTATCAGGAGCTGGCGACATTGGACGACGCCAGCGAGGAGAGCTACGCGCTCGAGTTCGAGGAAGCCGCGCTGATCACACTCGGTCTCTGCTATCTAGAAAACGGCCGCTTCAGCGGCGGCGCCTACCATCCGATCCTGCGACGCTCGGACCAATTTTTAAAAAAATCTCTTGTCTCGGCCATCGAGACTCGCCGTGCGCGGGCCAAAGCTTTGATGGATCTCGATAAAACTGTCATCGAAAAAGTCGAGGCGCTTAAGGCCAAAGGTTTGACCAGTCCGTACCTCAAAAGCTTCGTGGTCACGCGCATCAACCCGATCCGCTTCCGCCCCAAGGACGCCGCGCCGCTGAGCTTCGATGAGGTAATGGAGCGCATGACGATCGCTGCCGAAAAGATGAATGTCGACAAGATCAAAGTCGATGATCTGGCGAAGTCCGGCGGCGCGCCGGCGGAAGAATAGAAAAACCTATGGAGGGTCGGGCTCTCCGACGATCCGTCCTTCACACTAGGAAAGCTCATCAAACTGCAGAAGTCCTGGATTATCCCTCCGGATACGTCGGCACCATGTCCGGGCGATAGGTCCAAGTTTTTAGCGGTCGTCCTTCCGCCAGATTGCGCAATTCCCGTTCCCATATCTTGCGCATAAGAAACACGCCGCGGTCGCTGCGGCCCAAGTGTTCGTTGCTGCGCACGGCGATGCGGCCCTGGCCGGTCTGGGCTATTTCATCTTCCAACATGACGAAATCGATGCGCTGAGGATCGATATCGCTCAAGCGAAGTTTTCCGGCGAGAATCGCCCGAACCAGCTCCGGACGGTCTTCTTCCACCTTGCTGCGCATGGCGCGCCGCTCTTCGATCCAGGCCCGGCCGCGCGCGCCGGGGAGCGCGATCGCGCGCACTTCGAAGTGAATATGGTTTTCATCATCCACCGGAACTTTGAAAACCATCACGTCAGCCCGCTTGATCACCGGATCGACCACCTGGCCATTGATGAAATTGATGTTCGGCATGCCGAAGAAAAACGTCAGATCCTTGCCGTCGGGATATTTGACGTAGCGCCGGATGCCCCAATCGGATTCTTCGACGGAGATAACCGGATCGCCAAGCACGACATGGTCCTCTGA
>JBGTCC010000616.1:0-6012 GCA_041749055.1 Thermodesulfobacteriota bacterium
GCTCATGTCGTTACCATCTATTGAATTAAATTGCCAAGCGAGCCGCCGCCTAATCACTACGAGACGGTGGTGCGATTTGAAAAGCCCTATTGCGGTCATCCTGAGCCCGTTGAAGTTGCTCAGGATGGACTCCGCGAAGGATCTGGTCTTTTCTGCCACCGATAAATAGGCAGTGGCGCCAATCAGGAAGTCTCAAGCCCACTGCTAACGATTCCGAGGACACGACAAATTCGCTCGCAGAGCCAGAACAGCATCGAAAACTGTTCATTGCGACCAGCCGGCGCCCGCTTAGATCGAAGTAAACCGCTGGCCATGGGATGACAAGTTGGCCACAAAGAATGTTGTCAAAGGGAACAAAGCTTCTCGCGATAGTTCGAATATTCTCGGCTAGCTTCAATTGGCAAGAGTTTCGCCGCTTTTTGGCAGTTTGACCTGCCATGGCCGGTATGCAACTTGCTCCGAGTCTAGTCCAGCTAATCTTTTCACTGGGGACTGATTGAATGAATCATAATGGCAGCAGCGCGGGATGGTCTGGCTACAAAGGCTTGATCGGCGTGGTGGTGGGAGTGGGACTACTCGGGCTAGGGGGGATCTTCTACGGCTTCGGTATTGGCACGGAAACTTCAAAGAAACTACCGGTCGCGCCGGTCGACAACCATGCGCAAAAGCCGGTGCGCGTCATGAACATGGCTCTCGGCCCCATGGTGTTCCTCGCCCGTGAACTGGATTTCACTGTCAAAACCGCCAAGGGCGACAAGCTCGATGACAGCCGCATCGCCACTCGCGTGGAGAGTCAACTGCTCGGATTGCGCGATCTGTATCGCCAGGAGCTCGCCAAGAATACCAAGTTGGTGGGCAGCTTGATCTTGCAATTCAGCGTCAATCCCGCCGGTGAAGTGAGCCAGATCAAGGAAGTGTCCGGGCGCATCAATGACGCCGAGTTCAAGAATACCGTAGCCGCCGAAATCGGCGGGTGGACCTTCGCCGGCTTGGCAACGGAGCCGGTAACGGTTCAGTGCCCGCTGCTGTTCGTTCAGGAGGGGATGGACATCACGACCTTAGTGCACTGGGAAAGTTTGTTGACCGGCGTGGCGGAGAAAAAAGCGACTGCCACGGTCGCAACCAAACCTGAATCAACGCAACAGGCAAAGGCCAGTGCTCCCACTGCACCGCCAACTGTTATCGCGAAACCGGCGCCGGCGGCGATGAAAGTCGATGGCGAAGAAGTCCGGATCAAATACGCGACACTGCTGCGCAAGGAACCGAACTTCAGCGCGCCTGTGCTCGCGACCTTCACCATCGGCACCAGAGTCACGGTGATCCACCGAGGCCGCGACTGGCTCGAAGTCAAATCGCACCACAGTGGACCGAGTGGTTACATCCGCAAAGAATTCGCCATCCCCGTCGACGTCGCGGTCAACCGCTAGCTTGGCAGTTCCAAGATTTCGTTAAAGCCGCGCTTGCAAACCGGTCGCATCGCCAGCACCATGGCCGCATGGCGGTCCATCGAAAATCCTGGCAACTGTCCGAGCGCGAGCTTACGCCGGAAAAGTTTTTCCGTCAGCGCCGCCAGCTCCTCAAATCGGCTGGACTAATCGGACTCGGCATAGCCAGCGGCCTTACCTCCGCCTGCGGCCCTGCCGGCGATGCAATTCGCCTCGGCGCTCAAGCGCAGCCGGCGGCAGCCGATCTCTATCCCGCCCGCCGCAATCCAGGATTCATCCTCGATCGTCCAGTTACCGACGAAGCCTACGCCGCCGCATACAACAATTTCTACGAGTTTAGCGTCTTCAAGAGTCGGGTTTACAAAAACTCGGCGCGTTTGACGACTCACCCATGGCAAGTGGAGATTGCTGGCCTGGTCGCCAAGCCCCGTCTTTACGAAATCGACGAACTGGTTCGCTCCATGGGACTTGAAGAGCGGCTCTACCGTTTTCGCTGCGTCGAGGCCTGGGCCATGGCCGTGCCGTGGTCCGGATTTCCGCTCGCCGCACTGATCAAAAAAGTTGAACCGCTATCAGCGGCCAAATTCATCCGCTTGGTGACGTTTTTGAAACCCGACCAAGCGACCAATCAAAGCCCATCCTATGGTCCCTGGCCTTACAGCGAAGCTCTGACGATGGCGGAAGCAGTGAATGAACTCACGCTTATGGCCACCGGCATCTACGGTCATCCACTGCCCAAACAGCATGGCGCGCCATTGCGGCTGGTCGTACCGTGGAAATACGGCTTCAAGAGCATCAAGTCGATCGTAAAAATCGAATTCACCGCCGAACGGCCGGCAACGTTTTGGAATAGCAACCGGCCCAGCGAATACGATTTCGTTGCCAACGTCGATCCCGGCACGCCGCACCCACGCTGGTCGCAAGCAACCGAGAAACTCATCGACACCGGCGAGCGCCGGCCGACGCTGACGTACAACGGCTATGGGGAATGGGTGGCGGGTCTCTATAAAAACATAAAGGGTGAAGGGTGACCGGTAAAGCGTCGCAAATCCGAATCGCCTTACCCCTTGCGCCCCACCCTGACGAAGCATTTCTTGAATATGAAACCGCGCAAATATTAAATCAGCTGCTTCAACGCTTTAGAAAGCGTCTCAACATTCTCCACCCGCGAGCCATGGCCCATCAAACCGACGCGCCAGATTTTCCCCTTGAGCGGGCCTAGGCCGGCGCCGATTTCGATGTTGAATTCGTCGTACAGGCGCGAGCGCACCCTGGCATCGTCGGCGCCTTCGGGGATCTTGATGGCGTTGATCATCGGCGCGCGGATCGATTCGGCCACCGCCGGTTCGATTTCCAGCGTGCGCATCTCGCGAATAAACACATCATGAGTCTGCTTGTGGCGCTGCCAGGATGCTTGCAGTCCTTCCTCGAGGACGGCGCGCAGCGCTTCGTGCAGCGCGTAATTCATCGAGATCGGCGCGGTGTGATGATAGACGCGCTCGCTGCCCCAGTATTTTTCGATCATCGATAGATCGAGATACCAGCTTTGCACCTTGGTCTTGCGCTGGCGAATCATTTCGATGGCGCGCTCGTTGAAAGTTACCGGTGACAGCCCCGGTGGGCAGCCCAAACATTTTTGCGTGCCGCTGTAGCAGGCGTCGATACCCAGCTCGTCGACCCGCACCGGCGCGCCGCCCAACGAAGTCACGGCATCGACCACCAATAGCGCGCCGCTGTCGCGCACCAGCTTGGCGATATCGTCCATCGGCTGGAGCACGCCGGTGGAAGTCTCGGCATGCACCACGGCAACCAGTTTGTATTTGTTTTTCGCCAACGCTTCTTTGACCTTCTGGGCGTCGAGCGCGCTGCCCCACTCGGCATCCACCGTGTCGACTTGCGCGCCGCGGCGCTGTGCGACATCGACCATGCGCGTGCCGAACACGCCATTGACGCCGATCAACACCCGTTCGCCGGGTTCAATCAAGTTGACGAAACAAGTCTCCATGCCGGCGCTTCCCGTGCCCGACATCGGCAGGGCTAAGCGGTTCTTGGTCTGAAACAGCTCGCGCAGCATCGCCATGCTCTGATCCATGATTTCCAAAAACTTCGGATCGAGATGGCCGACCACCGGCAGCGCCAGTGCCGCGAGCACCCGCGGGCTCACCGGGCTTGGACCGGGGCCGAGTAACGTACGAATCGGTGGATTGGCTTTAGGCGCCGCTGGCATAGATCATCTCCTATGTAGGTCTGTGAAATTCCCTCTCCCTCTGGGAGAGGTTAGTGTGAAGGCTCTTGTAGAGGCGACAGATTTTTCGCTGGCGGGCAAGGGCGACCGAGGGTCGCCCCTACAAGATTCCCTTGATTACGCTTCGTCTTTGACATTCAATTCCATGCTGCCGATCTTCTCGATCGTGCCATGCAGTTTGTCGCCATCGTGCAATTTGCTGACGCCCGCGGGCGTGCCGGTGGTGATGCAATCGCCGGTGCGCAGCGTCACACAGTTACTGAGAAAGCGAATGTGCTCGCGCAGACCGCAGATCATGTCACTGGTGTGCGCGATCATCGCTTCTTTGCCGTTCTGCAAAACTGTAATCGATAAATTCTGCGGTTCGTCAATTTCATCCCGCGTCACGATCCATGGGCCCAAACCGGTAAAGGTATCGAAGCCTTTGCGCATGTTGCGCGTGTTGTGCATGCCCTTGCCCCAGGGATCGCGCTGGCTGATGTCCCAGCACATCATGTACCCGAAAACATGTTCGAGCGAATCCGCTTCGCTGACCTTGCGCGCCTTCTTGCCGATGACGGCGCACAGCTCGCACTCGAAGTCGACCAGTTTAGACATCTTCGGCAAAATAACCGTGTCGCCCGGACCGATGATTGACGACGAGGTCTTGATAAAAAACTCCGCCATCAAGTCGTCTTTGTTGAGGATCTGTTTGTTGGCGCTACCCATGCGATCGACCATCTCGGCGCGATGCGCGCCATAGTTGGCCGCGGCGGCCCATAGAGTGCCAGGATTTTGTATCGGCGCCAGCAGCTTGACCGCTTTCAGGTCTAAGCCGCCTGAGCCATTGGCCGCATCGCCGGCGATCTGCATCGCCGCCGGATTGTTGGCCAAGGCGTCGATGATTTCGAGCATCGTATAACCCTGGCGCGCCAGACCGGCTTTGATCATCGCGTCGCCGAAATTAATCACCTTGTCGCCGGCAACTACACCGGCTTGATTATTATCGTAGTGACAAATTTTCATGCACTTACCCTCCACTGCCAAAATTCATGAACTTTCCTGTCATACCTGAAGCGAGCGGTAAAGTGCAACCAAGGGACGCCGTCCGTTCAGAAACCGAGTTTCGATGGTTGCCGCTGCGAACTAAACGTTTGACCTGCCATGCAAGCTCGGCGTATGTAAGAGGAAACCAATGGAATCGAGCAATCACTCAATGTTGCATTTAAAAGTCGGCGTTACCAAAAATCCCCGCTTCGAACCGCTCATCGACGGCAGCGTCAAATCGGACAAAGCGAACCTGAATATTCATGTCACCACGCCGCCGGAGTTGTTTTTCAAGAATCTCAAGAACGACGAGTTCGATGTGTTTGAAATGTCGCTCTCCGAATTTCTCATCACCCGCGAGCGGGCGCAAGGCGAGCGCTGGCAGTGGGCGGCGCTACCGATCTTCCCCGCTAAAGCGTTTGTCTGGATGACGCTGTTCGTCAACACCGGCGCCGGCATTCAAGCGCTCTGCGACCTCAAAGGAAAACGGATCGGCATTCCCGACTACGTCATGACCGCGGGATTGTGGTTCAGAGTCATTCTAAAAGAACTTTGTAACATCCAACCGAAGGATATCTCCTGGTACATCGGCCGGGTCCAAGACCTGAGCCACGGCGGCTTGCTCGGCATGGACACCCGGCCCCCCGCCGGTGTATCGACGACATGGCTCACCAAAGAGCAGACCTTCGACGTCATGCTCGACAACGGCGAAATCGACGCCGCCTACGGCTTCGCGCCGCGCCACGATCCCAAGCTGATGACCATGAATATGGACCGTTACGGCGGCACCCCGCTGGAAGGCAACCCGCGGCTGCGCAAAATGTTCGCCGACGGTGGCCTGTCCATAGTCGACCAGTTCTACAAAAAAACCGGCATCGTGCCGGCCAACCATGTCATCGTCGCCCAGCGCCGCCTGCTCGAAGAGAATTCGTGGCTGGCGGCGGAAATCCTCCGCCTGTTCAGCGAGAGCAAACGCATCGCCTACGAGCGCGGCAATTTCGCCAACCCCGCCTATCTCTATTTCGAACACAGCGATCGCGCCAGCCAGGAAAAAATGGTCGGCACCGATCCATTCCCATTCGGCATCGAAAAAAATAAGCCAATGCTCGAAACGCTCTTTCGCAACTCCCACGATGAGGGCCTGATCCAGCGCCTGGCCAAAATCGAAGAAGTATTTTTCCCCGGCCTGCTCGATACCTAACCATCCGATAATTTGGAATCTGGAATTTATAATCTGTAATTCCCCACGAGCGAATCGAGGAATTAATGAATCTATTCGGCACCGTCGACGCCGAC
>JBGTCC010000617.1:0-2621 GCA_041749055.1 Thermodesulfobacteriota bacterium
ACATCTATTTCCCCGCCGCTGCGGTGGAGCGCGCCGCCGACCAGATCGTCAAAGAAACTTGGGGCGAACCAGGGAAGTCTGCTCCGGCCCCGGCACCGCAGAGTCTTAATCGATTTTCGCCGCGGCTGTTGGCAGCATTGAGTTTCGTCAGCGCAGCCCACGCGCAGGAAGCCGATATCAACGTATCGAATCCGGCGATCCGCGCGATCAAGGACTCGATCAAAGCGCGCAGCGAAGCGATCAAGCCGTTCATGGATCGCGGCAGCATCGGCATCGCCGCCGACGGCCTGATGGCGATCCGCAACACCGATGGCCTTAACTTGAAGGAGCGCGCCGAAATCAGACAGTTGGTCGATGCCGAGAACCGTGACCGGGAAAATCTCTACGCCGAGATCGCCAAGGCGAACAGCATTTCCAATGAAAGCATTCCCAAGATCAAATCGATCTTCGCCAGAAGTTGGCTCGAACAATCCCGCAGCGGTTGGTGGATCCAAGACGGCCAAGGAAACTGGAAGAAAAAGTAACGAATAAGCTATCGATACGTCCAACGGCGGTGAGGAGAACGATCATGGCTCATAGAATCAATGCCGGTGTCGGCGCTATATTGATTGCGCTCGGTCTTGCGCTGACCGGAATGTTTTGTGCAAATCCGGTTCAAGCACAGCAAATCAAAGGTTCCTACGAAACCACCGCCGAGGTTCCACTACGCGAAGGCCCCGGCAACTTTCATAAAGTCATCACGACCCTGCCCAAGGGCATCCAGATCAACGTCGTCGGCAAGGAGGGTTTCTGGCTTAAAGTCGAGTCGAAGCATGGCGGCAAGCCTGGCTACATCGACGAAGGGTTCGCCCGTCCAGCCGTCGCTGCTGCGACCCCAGCAACCCCAACCGCACCAACGTCGGTCGCCGGCCCCTATCGCACGCTCCGCGAACAAGACCTGCGCGAAACCCCGAGTACCAAGGCCCGGGTCGTAGCCCGGCTCCCCGCAGACATTAAAGTCCACGTCATCCGCTCCGAGGGCGACTGGTTGAGAGTGGAATCGCAAAAAGGCGGCAAGCCGGGTTACCTCGACAAGCGCGATGTCGAACGCTGGACGGATCGCTAACCGAACTCGGAAGCTGATTCGAGATTTTGCCGTTGAGCTCTTACTTTCGCATTGATGCCCCCTACCCCTTTCCCAACTCCTGCGACCTGCGCGTCGCATTGACCACCGCGTCCATAACGATGCCGTGGAAACCTTTTTGTTCCATGGCGTAGAGCCCGGCGATAGTAGTGCCACCGGGCGACGTAACCTCGTCTTTGAGCTCACCCAGATGCTTGTTGCTTTCTAGCGCCATCTTGGCGGCGCCGTAGACCGTTTGTATCGCAAGCCTGAGCGCAACCTCGCGCGCCAGACCGACCTGCACACCGCCGTCGGCGAGAGCTTCCATGAACAGCAACACAAAAGCCGGGCCGCTACCGCTCAAACCGGTGACCGCGTCCAAGGATTTTTCTTCCACCGGTATACCGACGCCGAAGCTATTGAGGATGGCGCCGACCTTTTCCAGATCGTCCGCCGTCGCATTGCTGCCGCCGGCGAATCCCGCCGCCCCGGCGCCGACGACACACGTGATGTTCGGCATCACGCGCACGACGCGGGCGCCTTTTTCCAAATTGGCCTCGATGCGCGTGATCGGCACCCCGGCGGCCACCGAAACCAGGAGCTTTTTGCTCCCGAGTTTCTTGGCGATCTCTTTGGCGACCGGATCGACGATCTGCGGTTTGACCGCAAGAAGGATAATGTCGGCGAAATCGCACAGCACGCCGTTATCCGCGGTTGCCTGGATATCGAGTTCCTTTACCAAGCCATCGCGAAGTTGCTCGCTGACATCGCTCGCCATCACTTGATCTTTACCGGCCAACCCAGCGCGAACGATCCCGCGCATGATTGCCGCGCCGATTTTTCCCGCGCCGACCACGCCGATTTTTTCCTTCAACACTGGAGCCTCCTCGACTCAAAAACTATTGGGCAACGACAGCGCAGCCCAAGGAGTCCGATTTTGCGTTCTTTGCGGCTAATTCTCCGAACTTCGCGCTCGTAGTCGGTGATGAGCGTAATCGAACCCTATCCGTCGAGGTGAATCGCGCTCGTCGGGAACTCAGTAGGCCTTGCCGATCAACTGCAACTCGCGCCAGGCGTCGGCGTCGTCAGGGCTAAACGCTAACACCTGGCGAAATTTTTGCTCAGCTTCCACCGTCCTACCGAGCTTGGCATAGGCTTTCCCCAGCTCCAAGCGCAGATCGTTGCGGCGCCGGCGCATGCGCAGGGCGACTTCATAATTCTCGGCCGCCTTGTCCCACATGGCAAGTTGGGTGTAAACCGCGCCCAGCTCGGTAAATATCGTCGCCGACGAATCTTCGCCTTTGGTCTTCGACAGTTCGAGCAACTGGCGCGCTTCCTGAAATAATTTTTTTGCCTGCGCTGGATCGGTGGTCCGTTTGCCCTTGGCCGCGGTAAAGCGCCCCAAAGCCAACAGCACCGCCGGATGTTCAGGATGTAATTCCCGGGCCGGGATAAACCATTTCTCGGCTTCGGCGAGATCCCCCGAGTGCAGCGCAATGTTGCCAAGACCCAGGTAAGG
>JBGTCC010000618.1:0-1969 GCA_041749055.1 Thermodesulfobacteriota bacterium
TTTTCCGAATCCCATCACTCCGCCACTCCCGTACTCCATTACTCCTGTTCACGGGGGCACTGCTTCTACTTTGCTTTACGGCCAGCCATCTCGGCACCGTCGCCCATGCGCAGACACTGAAGAAGATCAAGATCGGCTACCCGTCTTTGAGTTTTCGCCAGAGCAACGTCTGGGTCGCGCGTGAAATGGGTTTGTTCGCCAAGTACGGTCTGGAAGTCGAACCGATCTTGTTTCGCGGCGGCCAGGTGGCGACCCAAGCCTTAGTGAGCGGCGATCCGCCGATCGTGAATATCGGCACCGTCGTCCAAGCGACCATTCAGGGTCACAACCTCGTGCTCACCGCCGCGGTCGAAACCCAGTACGACCTAATCGTGTTCTCCCGTCCAGGGATCACCCAGCTGGAACAACTCAAAGGCAAAAAGATCGGCATCACCGGGTTCAACTCGGCAACCCATTATGCCTCGATCATCCTCGCCCGCCACCTCGGCGTCGACCTTAAAGAATTCACCCTGATACCCGCCGGCCTCGATACCGAGCGCATCGCCTCGGTGCAGTCCGGTGTGATCGATGCGACCGACCTGTCCTCGTCGGCGGCGCCGCAGGGGCGCCGCACCGGTCTTGTTGAACATGTTTCCATCGGCGATCTTGGCGTCGAGGTTCAAGGCAACGGCTTCGCCACCTCGCGCGCCTATATCGCCAGCAATCGTGAGACGGTGCGAAGCGCGCTGCGCGGCTTCGTCGAGGCGATCTATTTCGTCTATGGCAACAAAGCCGCGACGCAAAAAGTCTTCGCCAAATACATGCGCACCAACGATCCGGCGGTGCTTGAGGAATCCTACAATGGCTACATCAAGTCGATACCGAAGAAACCCTATCCAACCTTGAAAGGCATTCAGTTCATGCTCGACGTCCTGGCACCCACCCTGCCCAACGCGAAGAATTTCAAGCCCGAACAGTTCGTCGATTTGAGCTTCCTGCAGGAAATGGAAAAAGACGGCTTCTTCAACGAGATGGCGAAGCGATATCCGTCGAAATAGCAACATTGGAGTGATGGAGTTCTGGAGTGGTGGAGTGATGGGTCCGGATAAACCCAATATTCCAGTACTCCAACGCTCCATCAGTCCAACCTAACCCCGAAAGGAGTTCCCATGGCACGCAAAGACATTCAACCCAAAACCCTCAGCGATCCCCGGCCGCGTTACACCCAGGCGATCCAGACCCAGGGCGGCAAGCTCCTATTCATCTCCGGCCAAACCGCCTCGGACAAAACTGGCAACGTCGTCGGCAAGGGCAATATTAAAAAGCAGACCGAGCAGGTCTATGCCAACATCAACGCCGTGCTCAAAGCAGCCGGCGGCTCCATCGACAACTTGGTCATGTCGACCACCTACATCGTCGACCGCAAGTATCGCCCCGGCTACAACGAAGTGCGCATGAAACAGTATAAGAAAAAATCCCCGACCAGCACGCTGGTGATCGTCAAGGGCCTAGCCCATCCCGACTACTTGATCGAAATCGCCGGCATCGCGGTAATTTAAAAGAAAGAGAATTCACCGCGGAGGCGCCGAGTTCGCAGGGATAAATTCTAATATCTCTGCGTCCTTCGCGCCTCTGCGCTGAGAAATCCGAAATGAAAGTCACCGTCCTCGACGACTACCAGCACGCCATCTCGCCGACCCAGGCCATCGCCCGACTGCGGCACCATGCCGACGTACAGATCATCCATGAAAAGCTTGCCAACGATGCGGCGGTCGTCGACGCGCTCATGGATTCCCAAGCGGTGATTCCAATCCGCGAGCGCACCCAATTCACCGCATCATTGTTGGCAATGCTGCCGCGGTTGGAGTTCATTTCGCAGACTGGCAACCACGCCTACCATATCGACATGGAAGCGGCGACGGCCCATGGCATCGTCGTCAGCCTAGCGCCGGGCGGCAACAGCACCACGGAGCTAACCTTCGGCTTGATG
>JBGTCC010000619.1:0-4451 GCA_041749055.1 Thermodesulfobacteriota bacterium
GTCCCGGCGTGGTGGTGATCTCGGAGGGTTCCTGGGTCAAAGACTTCCCCGAAGGCGAGCCCTATAGCCTAACCCACGAGAGGGTCAGTCCGACTTCGGATAACTACGCTTTCTTTGACACCCTGGTGGAAATCGAACCGGCTGATGACCCCGCTCGCTAATGCTCGAATGAATACTTCGTCCGGCAGTCGATCTTGGCGCGCTTGCAGAAGTACTCTTTCACGTCGGGCTGGTGCATGAACCGGTCATAGTCGTAATTGGGCCCATAGCTGGAGAATATCTCTTCACCCGCAGCGATATTCCGCAGGGCGTAGAATTCAAAATAGGGTGGCTGACAGAGTCGTCTGATCGCCGAGTTCTGAAAATTGGTTGCGCGGCCGTTAATTTTACTCGGCGCAAAGTTGATCCGGCTGACATTGGCGCCGTTATCCTTGGCGTCTAGGTAAACGTAGGGATGGGCCTCCTTGTGCGCGCACTCCAACAGCGCGGCGATGTAATGATTGCCTTGAGGGTATTTATCCGCCGGCAGCAATCGTCCGCCCAATTCGCCGATCACCTGGCCCTTCTTGATCGGCACCCGCGCGTATAGGCCGTTGCCGCCGTTGGGAATCATCGACGGCTTGATCACCGTGCGTTTGTCGAGCGCCGTGTTAACTCTTAGCAGCGGGAATTCCTTATTTGAACTCTCCGCCGACAACAAAATCGCATGGTGCAACAGCAACTAGCCGATAACGGTTATGCCTAACAGCAGTAAGAATTTAGCCATCATGGATCGATCCGCAACCGACTTCTCTCTCAATTGAATTTTGTCGCAACAACCCGCTCGGCACGGCTATTTGAGGTGAAAAATTTTTTTGACGTTGCCGGCCAGGATGTTGGCCTTATCGGCGTCGCTAATCTTCGCAGCTTTGATCTCTTCCAAGGTTACGCAATGGTCGTAACTCGCCGGATGGGAGTAAAACAGGCTGCCGAACACCATGCGTTCCGAGCCCACCGCTTCGACGAAATTTTTCACATAGCCCGGCCCGCGCACATGGGCGCTGTCGAAAATAATATTTTTAGTTCGCTTGGCGATATCCAACGCTAGCTGGCTGTTGGTGTTGGTGGTCAACGCGTCCAACGAAATGAAGGTCAGGTCGGGAAACTCCAGCGCGAGCCGTTCCAAGCGCCATACCGCTTCGAGGTTGGATTCGGCGTTGGTGTGAATGAGCGGCACCAGAGCGAGCTCTTGAACCTTTTTGAGCAGCGGCCGCATCAGCTGATGATCCACGGCGACGCCTTGGAAGCGGCTATGCCAGACCACGCCGTCAAGAGCGAGCTCACGCTTTATCCGCTCCAACTCGCCCAGCGAGCGGGCGCCGTGGAGCGGCTCGACGATGCCGCAAGCGATCGGAAAACGTTTGGGATCGCGTTGGCGATAAGCCGCGACGACATCGTTGGAGCGCATGGTGTCTTTGATGCCGTCCGCTTGGATATATCCCGTCGCGGCCAGAATCGCCGCGGCGTTAACCCCATTGGCGTCCATGATGCGCACGCGATTGGCGTAGTCATGATCCTGCCAACCGTCGCCTGCTTGCAAGCTACCGCCGTTGAGCGCGCCCAAGTGATGGTGAATATCGATAACTTCCATATCGCCTCCTCAGCCGTTTAGGGCTCAAAACTGTAGTTTTCCCGGCAGTCGATTTTCGCCTGGGTGCAGAAGAACTCTCTTACCGCCGGTTCATACATGAACTGATCGTAAGGATAATGGGGCCCGTAGCTGGCCCAGATCTCGGTCCCGACTTCAATATCGCGGAGCGCGACGAAGATCACGTAGGGATAATTGCACAGCTGGCGCAACCCGGCATTTTGCAGACCAGTTTCCATGCCATTGATGGTCTTTGGGGCGAAATTGATCCGGCTGACATGGGCGCCGAAATGTTTCGAGTCGAGATACTTATACGGCTTGGTCTCCTCCCAGGCGCACTCCGGGATGGACGCCAGATAATAATTGCCCGGCGGATAATCCTCATCCGTGCGCAGTTGGCCACCGAGCATGCCGATGACATCGCCCTGCTTGATCGCCACGGCGGCGTACAGGCCGTTACCGCCGCCGGGAATGCGCGAGGGCTTGATTGCCGTGCGCTTCTCGAGCCCCTCGTCGATTTGGAGAATCGGCACCAGCCGGGGTGGTTTCTCTTCTTCGGCCGCCCCGGTCACGGCCACTGCCGCGAGCCAGGTCAAAAGCAGCGAGCCCAGGGGCGATATCACGAATTTCATGTGCACGGTCATCAAAACTTTGACTGTCTGAACACTCTACGAATCACGCCGCCACGACGATGTCAAATAATTCCGCGCTCTTGCGTTGACAGTGGCGCCAACGGCGCGTTAGATGCGGGCAGCAGCCGACGGAGGAAGCGCACATGCCGACTATAGATTCCGACGCCCATGTGGTCGAGAGCGAACGGACCTGGGATTATATGGACAAGGCCGACCAGAAGTTCCGGCCGGTGATCGTCAAGCCGCGCGGTAGCAGCAGCGCCGAGTATTGGTTCATCGACGGCAAAATCCGCGGCCTAGTGCGAGTCATCATGACAGCCAAGGAAATGGACGACGTTGCTCAGCGCACCGGCCGGGTCATGGGCACGCCGCAGGAAACTCGGGAGATGGAGAATGTCCCGGCGCGGCTCAAGCATATGGACGAGCTCGGCATCGACGTCCAAGTGCTCTACCCGACCATGTTCATCGAGCAGATCACCGAGAAGCCCGCCTGGGAAGTCGCCATCTGCCGCGGCTATAACCGCTGGCTCGCCGACATTTACCAACAAGGCCAGGGGCGCTTGCGCTGGATCTGCGTCCTGCCGCTGCTCGATATGAGCGCGGCGGTGGAAGAACTCAAGTTTTGCCAACAGCACGGCGCCGTCGGCGTTTTCATGCGCGGCATAGAAGGCAGCCGCATGATCACCGACCCGTATTTCTATCCGCTGTACGATGCCATGAGCCGGCTCAACATCGCGGTCGGCGTGCACGTCGGCAATGGCAGCCCGCACAACATCGACATGGTGTCGCAGTACAACGGCGGCGGCAGCTTCTGGAAATTTCGCATTCCGGTGATCGGCGCGTTTCACTCGGTCATCATGGGCGAAATCCCGCAGCAGTTTCCCAAACTGCGCTTTCACTGGGCCGAGGCGGCGGCCAACTGGGTGCCCTACGTGGTCAAGGACTTGCAGCGCCGCTGGGCGACGCAGAAAAAAGATCTGCCCGATAACCCGCTCAAAGAGTACCGCCAGTATGTCTCCTGCCAGACCGACGACGATGTCGACTACGTGCTCAGATACTCCGGCGAAGACAATCTCACCATCGGCACCGACTACGGCCACAACGACCAGTCCACCGAAGTCGAAGCCCTGCGCAACTTGAAGAAGACCGGCATGATCACCGACGGCCAATGCGACAAAATCTGCTATCACAATCCCAAGGCATTGTTTGCTCTGTAACACTGGAGGATTTCGATAGTTCGAAGACTCTTGGCAATGCTGGCAACTCAGTGCTTCCACGCCGTGGTCTTTGCACAGCTCAGTCATAGCGCCGACTATCCGACCAGGACGGTGTAGATCGTCAATCCTTTCCCTCCCGGCGCAGTGACCGATTTGATAGCCCGGCTGATCGCCGGGCGTTCCGCGAGGCAATTCAGGACAAAGATATCACCGCTAAAATAGAAAAAGGCAGTGTCGAGATCGAAAATCGCGGTCCGGAGGAGACCGCCAAGATTTTGGCGACCTTCGAAAAGAAGTGGACCGATGTCGCGAAGAACGCAAGATCGTCCCGGAATGAATACTAAGGCTGCGGGTAGTTATGCTTATTAGAGATTCCGCGGACCGAGGTATAGCCCCCTCCGCAATGGCGGCGCGGCGCGAGATGGCGGGCGAGGTCAAACCGGTTATTCAGCTTTTAACTTATCGGCCGGGTCGGTTTGCGGCGAAGAAACTTTGGCTGATGGTTGGGATACCACCATGGGGCGGCGTCGACGCTGATTCTCCTCCACCTTCAACGCGTTCAAGCGTTGACGAAACCAGGTCTTGTCCGGCCACTGCCAGTTTTGCCCGTCGTTTGCGATAGTGCTTGGCTGTTTCATGGCAATTCAGTTCATATTGCTGAGCAATCGATAGACCAGCCGTAAGCGACTACTTCTAAAGGAATTTCGAGAGCGTTGATACCTGTAGTGTGACGAGTCTTCCCTAGTGGCTGTGCGAAATTGGCGTTTGCTTCCCCGGCCATTTTACAATTCTGCGCAAGTCTCCTAGGTTACTTCGACACCGGAACAACGGCACACGCACGAGAATTAATCTTGCATGGCGCCAAGCTTGACCCGTTGGCCGCCGCGCAATTGACAGAGCGGATAATGGGTGCCACGCCAATCGATGCCCTTATGGGCAAGACACTTCCAGGCAGCGTGAGCCATCATGGCGCCG